>JACDGE010000103.1 GCA_013815465.1 Alphaproteobacteria bacterium
TCCCTCCTTAAGCGTGCACGCCCAGTGTATCTTTTTAGGCCTTAACCGATCGAGCCTCTATTATCAGCCGACGTCTTTGTCTAAAAATACGGAAATCGCTAACAAAATCGGGAAGATTTATGAGGCACCACCTCAGTAGGGTTATCGGCATATTCATCCCCAACTCGCCCCTAAAGGTGTAAGTGTAAGCCGCAAGAAGGTGCAGCACTTGATGAAAGAGCGGGAGCTACAGGCCCATTTATCCCCCACCAAAAATGACGGTGGGGGCAATAAAAACAAGGTTTATCCTTATTTGCTCTTTGAGCTTAAGATTAAAAGACCTCATCAAGGTGGGCAAGGGGACATCACCTATTTGCGGCTTTGAGGAGGTTTTGTTTATTTAGCGACATTGTTAGACGTGTATAGCCGGGTTGTTGTGGGATGGCGCTTGTCAAACTCCCTTTCCAAAGAGGCCTGCTTAGAGGCCTTAGAAGATGAAATTTGGCGCTATGGTAAACCTTCAATCATCAACTCAGATCAGGGCACTCAATTTACCAGTGAGGAATGGGGGAAACTCTGCTCTCTCAATGAGATAAAAATCAGTATGTCCCATAAGGGGGGATCTATAGACAATGCATATATAGAAAGATTTTGGAGAACCCTAAAGTTTGAGGGATTTTATTTAATATTTCCAAAAAAGATGGGGGAACTCCAGCCCATGCTTTCGAGCTTTATTCACTGGTACAATGAGGAACGGCTGCATAGCGCACTCAAGTGCAGGCTTTCGAGCTCTATTCACTGGTCCAAGGAGGAATGGTTCCATAGCGCACTCAAGTACAAAACCTCCAAGGATGTTTTAAAACATGAGGAAAAAGCTCAAAAAATGCCAGAAATACTGATTTGTGAGGATGTGGATAACTCGTTAAAGTGATCCACATCTCCATAAATTTAACAGCAACAGCAATGTCAATATTGTTTGTTAAATTGAAATAAGGTAGAATATGTTTACTTCAAAACTCTACCAGTTTTTCTATCATTCGGGATCCGACACAAGGAGGTCACTTCATAGCTCATTTTGACGCGGCAAAATCATTGGCAATTTCTGACAGAGTCCTCTTACCTTTTTGGTGGTTCGTTATGACCAGCCGGGACGTCAAATGAGCTAAGCGCAAAAGTTGGGGACGGGAGCAACTCAGGCAGGTGAAAACATCCTGAGTAATGGCTCCCCAACCGTCATAAAATTTGATATTTAAAATAATTTTTGGCAACTGATTTTTTCCACCTTTTTACAACACTTTTTTATATAAGACAAAAATACTGGACAATATATACAATAAATAATACACATCCTATTAAGATAACTTACATTGATATATGTTTAACTTTTATATTTAGGAATATTACATATGTTTAAAGTCAACCTAGCAATTTCAACGTCCGTTTTTCTGTTCATATCAAGTGCAGCTGATCTTTTTGCGATGGAACCCTTGCATGATTTGGATGACAAGCCTGGAAACCAACTTTTCATTGCAAGGACCGAAGACGCTGAACCAGGTCCCATAAATCATTTGCCCAAGGATGTTATGCAAGTGATTCTCATAGAAACAAGTAAGGACGCAAATCCACGCCGTTTAACCTCTGTTTGTAAGGCCTGGCGGGTTGTCCTTGGCCTGAATGAGAATCCTTACGGGAAACTCCATTATTCGATCACGAGTCCTCTCCACTCAACCATGAACACTTTCATGCAAAAATGTATGGATATATATAGGGAGAACCAATATTATCATGGGATCTTACGTTATACCCCGGTAGAAGGTGGCCAAGTAGTAACATTGAAGTTTTTAGATTTTAAGGACGGGACGTTTGATTTATCCACCTGTGGAAACACAGGCCAAAGCCTTGTTATCACTGAAAGTATAGACCGCTTCTTCAAAGTTGGGAAAGCCAATAAAGACAAGAAGGTGATTTTGATCGCGCTTCGTCATTTGTTTGAACAAGAAATTAACACGTTACCAGACCAAAAATTTGCCTCACACATAACAGCTTGGGATGCAGATAAAGCTCCCGTGGGTATGTTCTGGCGGCACGGTAATGATGAGAATTTAGCTCGTGTGGATTATCTCACGACGGCGGGCATGTCGGAGATTTCTTCTCGCAATTTATATGAAAATTGGATGAATGGCAAATGGGCGGTGAGGCCGAGGACGGGGTCTAGGTCGGGAGTAGGTCAGGATGGAGGAATTTTCATGTCTATTTTTGAACCAAAATAAGGGCGAGGGCCATTAACCTAAGATTGGCCTCTTGGTGCGGGGTATCCAACATGAAGAAATACTCGCCAGCAGCGCTTGCACACCTTCTTCAAACCCCCTTAATGACGAAAGTCCTAATTTCAGCCAGCACGTCCATTGCCCGACATACCACCGCATGGTCGTTGTAAAAAATTAAATACGCGATGAATTGCTGGCTTTTTATGATTTTCCTGCCGAGCATTGGAAGCATATTCGCACAACAAATCCTATTGAGAGTACTTTTACAACGGTGAGGCCTCGAACCAACTGGTCCAAGGGATTTTTGTCTCGGGAATCAGCCTTTGTCATGGTTGTCAAATTGATCAAAAATTCTGAAAAACCTGGCGACGTTTTGATGGAAAAAATCAGTTGCCAAAGATTATTTCCGGTGTCAAATTTTCTGACGGGGTGGAAGTTGCTAGTAAAGCCGGATGGGAAATGACTTCTCACGTTAACTCTTTTTTTATGGTTATCCTTTAAAAGGATAAATAGAATTCCTAGGGTTCCCTGGATTTTTAAGCTCAATTCAAAAATTTTACAAAGGATTGCCTATTGGAAAAGCAAAAAAAAAAATATTTAAAGAAATTATCCCTGCCGCTCTTGTGCTATATGGCTATATTTGATTCAGTTAGCTTGTTTGGTATGGATCCAAATGATAATTCAAACCAGGAAAATAAGAAAATACTACGTAAAAGTATTCCTTCCATCACAAATGAGGAAGTAAACCTTATTAACTTCTTTGAGCAAAATTCGTATTCGGAGGAAGGCCTAGAACGGAAGGAATTTAAAAAGAAACCAATTAGACAATTATCTTTTTACAAAAATACATCTTCAAAAATTTCTGATATCTCAGATAGTGATATTGAACCAAGTATAAGAAAAAAAACCTTTGAGAGAAGTAGTTCCTCTTCCTTAAGTCCAAAGGAATCACTTAAGGACGGTCCTTGTTCTTTAAGCATAGGGGAATCAGCCGAGCATAACTCTCCCACAACGAGTTCAGAAAAATCGAAATGGAGCAACTCTTCTCCTTTGAAAAAAGAAAAATCGAAAAGATGTAGCTCGCCTTCCAAATACCCAGCGGAATTGAAGAAGAATAATTCTCCCTCATTAAACTCAGAAAAGTTGAAAAGAAGTCGCTCTTTTTCGAGAACAGAAAAACTGAAAATGCATAGCTTATTCTCTTCTAAAACAAATAGTTTAGAAAAAAATAGCTCCTCTTCTGTAAGTCCCACATCTAAGCAAAATATAGAAGAAATATATTTTGAATCTCTTACCTTGCTCAAAAAGAAAGGAACAGCTGAAGATAATAGTTCTATGTATTATATTGAATTTGTGGAATTTTATTTTAATAAAAGAAAATTGGATCTTGAATTAAAAAACATATTACTATTTTCTCCACCAGAAAGCACCTTTGTTCTTTCTGAGGCAGAAAAGATGCTTGCTATATTTGAGACAGAAAAGACTCTTGTGCCTTCTAAGTTAGGAACAATACTCGTCTACTCCTATGCGTTTTTTACTGATGAAAAATACTTATTTGCTGCATTTAAAGAGCTCAAGAAAATATATCCTATGGAAATTACAGCATTTCTAGAGCAATTGGCATTAGCAGCATTTCCCAACGGTATTAAAGAATTGAAATTAGCCGAAGTTGAATTTAATGAACTAAAAAAGGAATTAGTAATTTCTCCTATATTTAACATTTTTCTTTGCAATGACATTACAATTAATGAACTTATTAGTGTAAATATTAAGAAAATTTCAGCTGCGCTCATTTACGATCAACTGAATGGATTTAATGGTGTAGAAATGAATAATGTTCACATAGGAAAGTTTATTGATGCACTCATGGCGAGAGATAGATATCTTTTTGAGGCTATATCAATCAAGGATATTAAAAATGACCTCGAAAACCAACAATCTCCTCCTGAATCAATTACAACTTTAAGAAAGCATTTTAACCAAACAGCTAGCTGGGTTGCCCTAAATATTGTGTCTAGCGATACGGAAAAAGAGCGGGACAAACGATTCAAATTGTTTTGCTGTATAGGAAAGTTATTACTTCAGCGAAATAATTTTTAT
>JACDGE010000104.1 GCA_013815465.1 Alphaproteobacteria bacterium
ATATTGCTGAATATAATTTGTTGAAATTAGAAGAAAAATGGGGTGAAAAATATCCGATGGTTATTAAATCTTGGCAATCAAACTGGGAGCATTTGAGCCATTATTTTCAATATTCTGGCGATATTCGGAGGCTGATTTATACGACAAATGCCATCGAAGGATTTCATCGCCAGGTAAGAAAATTTACCAAGACAAAGGGCGCTTTTACCAGTGAATCTGCGCTTTTTAAGCTGGTTTATTGTGCTTGTCAAAAAATCGCTGAAAAATGGACGGCGCCTTTACAAAATTGGGCATTGACCATTTCTCAGCTTCATATATATTTTGAAGGAAGACTCAATTTGGGCCTTAGTGTGTAACCTTGACAGTAGGGTCGAGAACTGGCGCGCCTTCCTTAGGGTTCGGTGTATTCTCTGTAATTTTCATTACAGTCCTCAATCCGGCTCCCCTAGTCACGTTTCCAGCTCCCGCCTCATCAAACGCAGCATGCGGATTTCCCGCACTACGCTTTCCTAATATTTTCTCATCAAAGTTTATGAGACCTATTGTGTTGGAGAAACTTTTGCCAATTGATGGTAACGAATTTGATAGTCTTTAAATAACCCCAAACTCGCATATATCCATTGACTACTCCATCTCTTCCAACCAAATCCTTTTCTCTTGCAGCTTCGCATAAGATGACGCCTTATCTTTTTCTCTACCCAGTTTTGAATATATCCAAAACTATGGCTAGAATTCCCAATACGAAAATAGTTTGTCCAGCCCCGTAAAATAGGGTTGATTTCTTCAATCACCCCCTTTATCGGTTGGGATCTAGTTCGTTTGAAGATGTCCTTGATTTTGCGTGTGAGCGCTGTCCTTGCCTTCATTGTTGGCGTATAGGATGCTCTCTTCTTGCCTTTCAAAGTTATCTGCTGGCGAAAGTCGAATCCCAGAAAAGAGAACTTCTCCCCTTTTGCTAGATTCACAATTTTAGTCTTCTCTTGGTTGATTGCAACATCCAGCTTTGCGAGCTCTTCTTGTAGCCTTTGGTTTACTGCTTGGACTAGCCAGTCCCATTTCTGATGGTCATCTATTAAAATGACAATATCATCGGCAAACCTCGCGTATTCTAAATGCGTGTACTTTCCTCTACGAGTCACTTCTCTTGCCTTTTCTAGCATCTTATCTACCTCTGTAAGGTAGATATTACTAAAAAGGGGAGATGCTACCCCGCCTTGTCCAATACCTCGCTTCCCGCTTGTCTTAAGTATCAGTTTAATGAGTCGAAGGATTTTCTTGTCATTTATCCGTGCTGCGATCTTCTGAAGTAAGATATCGTGTCGCACAGTGTCAAAGTAGGCTTTCAGATCAAGATCTATCACCCTTGTCTTTTCCTCTACAATAGCCTCTGATACTCTATGGACTGCCTGATGGGCTGTCCGTTTTGGGCGGTAACCGTATGAACCATCTTGAAAGTCCGGTTCAAAAATCGGCTCTAGAATCAGCTTAATAGCTCCTTGAACAACTCTGTCCTTTATAGAAGGAATTTTAAGAGTTCTGGTTTTTCCATACCCCTTATCAAGCTTCTTTTCTCGACCACGCGTTGGCAAGTATGTTCCGTTGACCAGTTCTTCCCGTATACTCTCGAGAAACCCCTCAACACCACCTTCTTCAATGGATGCAAAAGTAACTCCATCAATTCCTGGAGCTCCCTTGTTTTTACGCGCCATTTCATAAGCAGCTTGTAGGGTTTCTCGTTTACACACATGAACATACAGGCCCCAGAACTTCCAAGTCTTATCAGACTTCGCCTTGATGTATATTCTCTTCCTCAAATCTTGCAGTTCTATAGATGTCTTTGTCATTCCATCTCTACCTCTTATGTTGAAAGAGAAATTGATATTAGTAAGGTGCCTTTGCTCCACAGGCGTTACCCCGCTTCGTTACTCTTACACACCTCTCCGCCACCCTCTTGCCTTCTCTCCACTTCCCAGTATTTCTGGTTATAGGAGAGCTCTTTCTCAAGGCATTTCTGCCAGGGACAAGGAGGGCTTCTCCAGTTGCTTAGTTTATACTTGCAACCATGCTGTCGCTATGACCCCGCCAAAGTAAGAAGGCGTTTCAGTCAGATTCATCCTTCTTATACTGTCTTCACCTCAAAGTGACAGGCTCGACCTTTGGGCTTTGTTCTTTTCGAGGCTACCTATGCGTTCGCTTGCGCTACGGCCTGGTTACTCGCTCATCATCCTTAAGATGACTTTATCAGTAGGCTTCAACATCTCAGTTTCCTTCCATGTTGCTACCTTAGCTACGGGGTTCCTGACTTTTACCCCGGCGGGTCTGGTCCCCGCTGTACAAACCAGCCTTCGCTGGACGCACCACTTCAGCAAACACTCCCAAAGAAAAACAAACTATCGGTGAGCTTCTTCAAGAAAATAGAAAGATTTTTACAATTTATAGCATTCCTGAGGCAGTGGAAGAGTTGCAAACGCAGAGTGAACCCTCACTAGACGTACCAATTATTCCTCATGCAATAGCTTTCCCACTTAAAGATGCGCTCTTTCTTTTTATGGATGAGGAAAAACAAGCTCAACTTCATGAGGCCATTTGTAATATACCTCACATATATTACTACCAATTTAAAAGTTATTACTTTCTCACGTTTGAAATTCTAAAAACCCTTTTACCCAACGTCGACATAAGTTTAATCATTATTCAGTTTGAAAAAAGAGATGATACCTTCAATAAGTTTTCTACTTCTTTGCTACCCCCAGATGCTTCCCAAACAGTAAATATTGAAAATGATCAACCTGAACGCAAAAGCACAAAATTTTTAACAAATAAGAAATTATTTTCCTTAGCAGGAATATTAAGTTTCGCCCTTGCGTCATTGTTATTATTTCTCTTTTGTTACGAAGAAAATAAAGGCAACACCAAAATTAAAGAAGAAGTTTTTGTATCATTTGCTCGCTCAGACTTAGTGGTTCCTGATGAAACAGCTCTACTCAGACGCCCTGATCTAATGTCTCAAATAGATGATGCATTTAAAACAGACCATTCTGTCCAGACGATTGCTCTTGTTGGGATGGGAGGGGCTGGAAAAACTACGCTAGCACGCCAGTATGCTCGATCACAAAGATCGTCTGTCGTATGGGAAATAAATGCAGAAACAAAAGAGAGCCTAAAAAATTCTTTTGCTAATTTAGCATATGCTCTTTTAAAAACAAACAAGGAGAAACAGGATTTCAAAGAACTGCAATACATTAAGGATCCCGTAGAAAGGGAACAAAAAATACTTCAAGGGGTTAAGGAACGCCTGAAGTTGCACCCAGAGTGGCTTCTCATTTATGATAATGTGGAAAAATTTAATGACCTTCAAAAATATTTTCCATCTGCTCCCGACATCTGGGGTAAGGGGAGAATTCTATTAACCACAAGGGATGCCAATATTCAAAATAGTGGTCACGTAAGCTCTGTTATTCAGGTGGGCGTATTAGATCCTTATCAAAAGTTAGATCTTTTTGTAAAAATTTTTAGCTCTAAAGATTCTAGAGATTCTAAGACTCCCAATCAAAAGCAAAAAAAAGAATATGATATTTTTTTAAAAGATATCCCTCCTTTACCTTTAGATATATCTGTTGCCGCTTATTATATAAAGGCGACCGGGGTTTCTTATCTACAGTATATAAAATATTTAAATGAATATGATAAAAATTTTGAAAATGTAAGCCAGGAAGTCCTAAGAAATTATAGTTATTACGACCGGACACGCACCAGCATAATTACTTTATCCTTGAAACACCTTATAAAGGTAAACAAAGATTTTACAGACCTCTTGCTTTTTATATGTCTTCTTGATTCTCAACATATTCCTAAAGAATTACTTGATAGATATAGGGGTAGTACGCTTGCAGATAATTTCATATACCATCTCAAAAAATATTCCCTCATTGAGAATAAAGATAGAGAATCAATAAATGAGACCTATTTCACGATTCATAGAAATATCCAAGGACTAATCTTTTCTTATCTCCGCAGAACCCTTCCTTTGAAGGATAACGATATAATTAATAAAATTGAAAGAACATTAGAAAAATATATTAAAGATGCTCACCATAAAGCAGATTTTCAAAAAAACTTGCTTATATTAATTAGTCATTGTACAAAATTTTTGGTAACTACTCACCCCCCCCGTTTTTGTGGATCAAAAAAAGTTAATATTTGATTAAAATGTTTTTAAGTTGAAGTAATTTTATGTTATTATCCCTGTATGATTACAAG
>JACDGE010000105.1 GCA_013815465.1 Alphaproteobacteria bacterium
TCGCCAACCGCTTGTTATTAAAATTGATGATCGTAAAAATGAAAACTATATTTCTCGAGGCAAATTATCTGATTTTGGCAATGGAGAGTTATCACAAGAGGACTATAATAAATTTTTTCAATACATTGGTTTTGAGGTAAATGGAAAATCACTTACTTTCGAATGGACCCAACAAAGTCCTTCCTGTTTATGGTGGAGAAATGTTTATGACGATTTTACCTGGGACGTTGTGGAAGAAAGAAGTTCTTTTGTGAATAAAAAAACCGGATTTCATCATACTGTGTTAAAAATAGGCCTTAGAAAAATAGGCGATAGTGTACAGAAATAGAACATCACCAAGCTCTCTATCTTCACAGTACACTGCCTAGCATATTAGAGAGAGTTTCAGATTAGCTGTTCATCCAACTAGCTAGCTGGAAGCAACTTATAAGATAACCCCAAGGTGATTTAATTATTATGACGAAAACATTACTTTTTATTTTTTGCATTTATACGACTTCTTCACTAGCAATGATCCAATCAGAGATGAGTGCGAGTGGAGATGTATGTTCATCTATTTCTATTGCAAAAAAAGACGTAGAAAATCTTACCTCCGCCTTTAAAGGTAAGCTTCCTCTTCAAATCATAACAGTAGGCATCAACACAAAAATATTTGAAGAATCACGCCAAAATATGATCGACATTCATAATTTATATAAAAGAGGTTTTTCACAAATTACGCTAAGTGAACTTAGCAAAGAGCTGCAGAAAGAATTTCTATTACATCATAAAAATCAACTTATTGAATATAAAAAAAATATTGGAAAAATTGCTGCTGAAAAAACCGCAGGATTTGAACTTAAAGAAATAATAAAAATTGGGAGACTTGCAAATCAAAATCATGACGAGTTTGAAACCTTTTTTAAGAAAAAGCTGCAGAACAATATTTTAACACAAGAAGAAGATTGCCGAAAACGAATAGATATTTTTTTTGAAGAATTGGATAAGCAAAAGGAAAAATTTAGTAGTGGAAAACATGTTTTAATTGTAATGCAAGAAGCGCTGTTAAATTATTTTGACAACCCAAATGAAATCGGTAATTTTTTACCCTTTAAAGAAGAAGACTACTGCTTTTTCTTAAAAAACTTGGAAAAATTTTCTGTCAATAATCCAAATGTTCTTTTTATTCCAAATATAATTCACAGGGTATTAGTTAATGATTATAACGATTATAATCTTATTTTTGAGGATTACATAAAAAATTCATACCTTCAAGCTCCAAAAATATCAGAAAGATTTAATCTCTTAAAAGATTCAGACGTAAAGGGAGCGTTTTCAATTCAAAATAAATCTTTTTTATTTTGGAGAGGTAAGGAAATTTTTGACTATCAAAAGCAAGATATCTTAGATACCGATATCCCTCTGGAATATTTTACTAATTATTTTTATACTCCTGGGAGTAGACATTTCTCTCATAATGAAGGACTTGGAAAGTTTTTTTCGATAGATATATGCCAAGATCACAAAAGAAAATGTAACTGCTCAGGCGTAGGGGGCCTTAAGCAGCGAGAGGAATATCATTGATTGCTGGAATAAAAGGTGTCCCTCTAAAAACATCTACCAGGGCATCCAAAGGATTCAGGGCATTTTTACGAGCCGTAGAGATATACCCCCGGGTCCTCAGAAACATCTTTCCGCCTGTGAGGCTTCTAAAACAGCCGGATATTTTCTGCTTCACTTTGCTCATACGAATATCCTGTTCCCCTTGGTTGTTCGTAAAAGGGATCGTAAAGTTGTACATAAAGGCTAAGGTTTCCATCTTGAATTCGATCAATCGATCGGCCAGGTTCTTGGCAGGGTGTTGTTTTGGTTTGCCCCTCTTCCCGTGCGTTTGATGGATGATCGGAATTTCCTTGAGACCTTTCCTCAAAATCTTGTCGTATTTTTTATCAAAATAACGCAATCGTTTCGCTGGCAGTTTCAATTTTCCCGCGGCTTTATAGTCATCAACCTCTTGCTTTATCTCAAACAAACACCCTTTCATTTTTTCAGCCCATTCTTGGGCGTATTGCTCTTCGTGGTAAATTAGCTCCCGAGAATGATGGGTATTGCACAATCCATGTTTGCAGACAAATTGAAAGTAGGGTTTCCAATGGTCGTGAATCGCTCGACCCTTGAAATGGGGGAGGATACCAATGGCCTCCATGGCCTCAACTCCCCGTTTCTTGTGGACTTCATAATGGGTCAGCTTTGTTGTCGACGCTACATGCAACCAGTACAGTTCCTTGTTGACCCGCAATCCACTTTCATCAAAATGGGCAACCGGGCTTTTCATCAGCTGTTGCTTTACTTCCATTTCATAATCTTCCAGGTTCTCAAAGGCCGTCTTGTGAATATTAAACAGAGTTCCTTCGCTTAAAGAGAGATTGAAGATATCCCCAAACATCTCAGCGAGCCGCCCGCAGGGAACGAGTTGGTAGTGACTCATATAGCTTGCTGTTGCCTTAACCCGAGGACCGTATTGGACCGGTTGGGTAATGCCCTCTGGGAATTTCCCTTTGTTCTTAAGCCCACAAATGGGGCAAATTTTAATCTCTGCCTGATGTTCTGTCACAATCGGCTTAACTTCGGAGATGTCAAATTCCTGGTGGCGCTCATGGTTATTCGCTGCAACGTCTGCAAGAGAGGTCAAACAGCCCTCACAAATATCAACCGTGTGATTCACAACAACATCAGGAGTTTCAACCTGCAAAAGTGTCTTGCCCTCATGTCCATTCTGACCACCCGTCTTTCGCTCCCCGGTTTTACGTAAGCTCTTTGGGTTGGGCTTTTTCAAACCATCACTTGAAGGAGGCTTGCTGCTGTTCCTGCTGTTCTTAGAAAGCTGACCCTCTAAGACTTTGATACGTTCATGGGCTTTGTGTAATTCCTGGCGCAGGAAGGCATTCTCTGCAGCTAGCTTTTGATTGTCTGTTCTAAGCTGTTGAAGCTCTTCTCTGAGTTCCGCTTGAGCTCTTATGAGCTGTTGGTTTTGCTCCCACAATGTGAGAATCAACTCATCCTTTTGCAGGTGAGACATCCCTTTTAGATTTAACGACTTTCCCGTGGCTTGCATTTTCTTGTTATTTCATCACTCAAATATATGAGGGCCCTGTTTATTGCTGCCATTACAAAAACATCAAAAAAACAGAATTGCAAGAAAATTTTGAGGATTCGGCACCTAAATTCAAGCGCTTACAGTAGCGGCTGAACAGTTACAAGAAAATTATCTTCAGAAGAATATAACCTTTCTTCTGTTTTTTATGTTCTACAGTCTGCAAGTATACTTTTAGAAAAAACGCAACTTCAGAAAAAAAAATACACTGGGCTTGTTGTTCATGCAGATGTAGCAGAGGAAAGAACTGAGGTCATTAGTTATGTCGATGGTAAAGAAAAACCATTGGATCCTATCCCTGAGATCAGCAATGAAGAATCCTCTTTTTTATTTAAAACATGGGATGTCCAAAGTGCCCTCAGCGAACAACACGTTCATAGGAAGAATGCGATTGTTGAAGATATTTTAAAGAAAATTGAGAAAAAATAAAAACCATACAGTACTAAAAGATGATTTTATTTATCGGAATTCAATCGTCAAAAAAAGAAGGCAGAGGAAAAAATTGTTCTTTTAAATATGTATAAAATTTTTGAAAGGAACTTCCCCTCATTGTGTGAATGAGAACACCCTTCGGGTTTCTCGTTAATCTCATCAACAAAGCTCAGTTATCAATTCTGAGATACTTTAACCACTTTTTTCCTTTTATTCGATAGCCTAGAAGATGCTGATATTTTTGTTTTCTTCTCCTTCTTTTTTACTTTCGTTTTCTGAACTTGACTGGTTTCGGAGCTTGTTGAGGATTCTGCCCCTTCAATATCAATACCAAAGAGAGATGATAGATCGCCCGTAAATGTCTTGATGTCTTGAGTAGGCTGTTCTTCAATCAAGGTGTTTGAGCCCGCTTGCTCAATAAGCTCCACATGGTTTGCTTTTCGTAGCAGGAACAGATCTTCGGGGCGCTCATCCAGACGGACCCCGATGCCATAAAGAACGGCTGCTACATGCTTACACATATCTGCGTAATCATAACATGAACAACTCAACTCGATGTCTTTTGGATGGGGGAAGAGGCCTCTTTCTTGATGACTAATGATTTCCATCACACCTGTAGAAAGCTTACCCTGAAGGAGTTCGATGAAGGAATCTA
>JACDGE010000106.1 GCA_013815465.1 Alphaproteobacteria bacterium
TTTGTTCTTCTAGAGCCTGCGCTTTTAAAGCGACTGCAGACTTATCTCTTCCCCTTAAATATATGGATGCGTCTTTAGCAGCAGAAACAAGAGAATTTTTGGTAAAAGGTGATAGTATTCTGTTAATTGGTTTCTTGCTTTGGATCGCATACGTTGTTTTTTTCGTGTCTAAAGATCCGTTCAAAAAATTGTAAGTTGTCATCGTGCCCCCTCTACCTTCGACTCCCTAGAGGGGGGCAAAATGATTTCTTCGATTTTTAAGTGCAGATTAACTTGGCTTACAAATGCAGGCACATGTTTGATCGCAAGCTTTGTGGTGAGAGTCCCACTCTGGTCAAAATAGACAGGTATTTCGAGTTCTTCAGCTAATTTGAGAGGAGTTCCTCTCACAAGAATAAGCCTTGTAGGCTTAAGTCCTTCTGGTTTAGCAAGTTGGTCTTTGACCCAAGCCAGCTGTTCTCCATCATCTCCATCAAAGAACACCAAATTCTGAGAAAGGCTTATGTTTTCAAGGGGGTTAATCTTC
This sequence comes from Alphaproteobacteria bacterium, assembly GCA_013815465.1. Lineage (GTDB taxonomy): Bacteria > Pseudomonadota > Alphaproteobacteria > UBA9655 > UBA9655 > UBA9655. The sequence goes on from JACDGE010000106.1 coordinate 527, forward strand.
GTGCCTTTTTTAGCAAAGACACGACCTTGATGGTCATAAAGATCCTCTTTCGCAATATAAGTTGGATCAAAGGTAAAGGTACGTGACGAAGTTGCGCGTGTGATGCCCTCAACGAGCTTAGGTCTTTCAACGGAAGCACGCGCTTTCTTCTGCAACTCAACATTCCGCTTCTTCAGCTCTCCGCTTTCTTCCATAACTTTCAGCTTTTGCTGAATGATTTCGATGGGATCTATCTCTTCGATGGGGGCAAGGGCGCCATGGACGCCGAGGTCTTTTGCCTGAGCAGTATTCAGGGTCCCGCTCTGCCTAAGGCAGTAATCAGTGATCAGAAAGGCAAAGAAGAAACAGATATGCTTCAGGCTACTCACCATAAGCCTGTGAGATGCAGCTGTTGCAGCAACTCTTCTGACTACTGTGTACTGAATACTGGGCACTGTTTTCCTGAGTACTGAATACAGAATACTGAATTCTATTCTCACCACTGCAGAATCCCCTTACCCCAAACCTTCTCCATTGGCACCAAGCCAAACTCCTTGTAACGGGAATCGAAACTTTTGGGAGTGTCGCCTGCAACAAAGAGGCAGCCTTCAGGAATTGTTTTCGTTAGCCCCTTTAAGGGGCCCCTCTTTAAGGGGGCTCCATTTAATGGGCCCTCATTTAATGGAACAATAGGTGTCAGTGGCTTGCCTTTGCTTGTTTCTGTGAGTAAAGGCATGTTCCGACTTACCTGAGGTATAATAATAATGCCTTGGGCATTATGCTCAATTCGATCCCCTGGGATCCCGAGAACCCGCTTGGCATAAGGCCATTTGGGGAGAGTTCCCACATGGTCTTCACGATGGCCTTGGATGGAAACGATGTCACCTCGTTGGATAGAGCTACTCTTTAGAAAGAGCACATAGTTGATGCCATCCAGGCTGTCGGATAGACATTCTCTCAAACGGGTTTGAGAGACCACCAACCAACAAAACAAGAAGAAAAGGCTAATAATCCAATAGCTTTTTCGGAATCTCACGCGTGAGAACCTCACGAATGAGCGTCTCATAAGTGAGCACCTCATAAGTGAGCGCCTAGCGGGTGAGCGTCTCACGGTTAAGTTCACGGGTGCACTCATGACCGACTCCCTGCAATTCTTTGAATAGCTTCTTTGAGACTCAAGCCTTGAGCTACAAGATCCTGAACCGCTGCAAACTCATCAGCTTTGGTTGAGTATAGGATTTTAGAAAATTCATCCAAAATCAAGCGCCCCACAGCAAAACCTTTAGGGCCCTTGATCATGATTTCTGCATACTTCCCTTGTTCTGTCCTTAATGAACGAAGGGTTCGTTCCATACTTGGGTCCATAGCCAATCGTTTTGAGTTCTTGAGAAGCTCAATGGATTCATCCTTTTGGGATAAGAGACACATCCAATCCGCATTATCAAAAGCAGCTTGCGCCCCAGGATTGGCATAAAAATCGTTGATGGATTGGGTACCTACAACAAGACCTCCAAAATATTTACGCAAACGTCTTGCAGCCGTTTCAATAAAGACGCCCGATTGAGCCCCTCTCAACATATCCCAGGCTTCATCGAGGATAAGGCATGACGGTGTTTTACGATCTCCCAAATAGATGGAGTTGGTAATTTGGAGGATGACCATTTGCACAACGACTGACTGGAGATCTTTGCGCTCTTTAAGTTCTTCCAGTTCAACAACAACCAAGCGGCTGGAAAGATTTATATTTGCAGGTCCATTAAAAAACCGCCCGTAGGTGCCCCGCTCTGTGTAAGGATGGAGCCGTTCCCCAAGAGAGACTGCAATAGGATCGGGGCGGGTTAAAAGAAATTTTGCAACGTCCGTAATGGTGGTGGCATTTTTCTTTCTATTCCAAGCATCTTGTATGGCTTGTTCAAGGTAGGTATCCTCAATATCTCGCGTTCCCTCTTTGGGGGCGGCCATAAGAGAAAGAATAGGTTTGAGCATAGCTAAAGCATCAGACGCAGCCTCATTATCTTGAGAAGGAATAGAAGAGAAGGGATTGATGCAAATAGGTGAGTGAGTAGAAAATTCAAGGTATGTGCCACCCAAAAGCTTGACTGTCTTCTCGAATGAGCGGCCTACATCAAGAACAAATACCCGTCCACCCATACCGAGCATGCTTGTCAAAAGCTCTTGCATAAAGACAGACTTGCCAGACCCAGATCGTCCCACAACGCATGTATTATAGTTACCTTCGTTATTATCAAAAGGCGACCAGGTAAAGAGCTGACCGCGCCTTCCCACAAGCAGCATGCCAGGGGACGCCGTTCCTTGCCATTCTCCTTGAATAGGCATGAGGTTTGCGGGCTCGTGGCTGAGGGTTGTTTTTGTTTTCTGGAATTTGCGGCTGTCGTCAACCGATCCTTCTCCCCAAGTCATGGGTAAACAACTTAAAAATGCGGGTAACTGCAAATATCGATCCAGCGCCAATTCCCACCTTTGGGAACGATAAAGGTTAAACAAGGTTTGCTGCTCGCGCGCAATCTGGTCCGCATCACTGATGAGCCCAACCTGAAACCGGGTCCTCACTAAGCGTTGCCCATCTTCAAACTTTTCTCGCACGTAACTCCACTCAGCAGCTTCTTTCTTCAAAGACGGCACATATTTAGCAATAGGGCTTGCCGCTTGTTTTTCCACGTTTCCGCATTTCGCCAACATCTGGGTTTTGAGCGTCTTCTCAAATGCTATATGCACACCGTAAGAAATAAAGAATCCACACTGCATTCGTAAGAACTCATCAAAGGGATCCCCAATCAAAATACCCATGGCATTCAAATGCCAAATAGGAGGAAGCACTCGGGTTGTGTAAAGACGCATAACTTTTTCTGATTCGCCAAAGACCATCTGGGAAGGCTCAAGCAGCCAACGGGTTTCAGGACTCATCAACTGATGAGAGAGAGAATCGTGGATGTTCCAGGGGATGTTCGGGCTTTCAAGAATCTGACTAGGATTTAAGAGCTCATCCAAGCCACTTAACAAGTCCTCTGCATGCCAGACTTTGACAGGCAATCCCCATCCTTTGAGCGTTGTAATGATCTGCTCTCGAAGGGCTAGAATATCTTCAAAAGATTGAACCAAATGGGAAGGCTCGCTATAGGACAAGATGAGACGAAAGGTCCTCACGCCTCTTCCCATGGCAAGCTGTTTCATATGTCCCACCCGTTCCTTTGCCAGCTCTTCAAGAACTTCTGACGTCCCATTTAATGGGGGCCCATTCAATGGGAGTCCCTTAAAGGGGAGCCCACTAAATGAGTGCCCATTAAATGAGTGCCCAGCCCTAGCCTGTTCCCATGTGTTCAACGCAAGCCCAATACGGGGACTTGCCAGAAGAAGACATTGAAAGTTTGAACCCAGTGGAAAAGCATGTTGAAAGAGACCCGTAAGTTGGCGAGGAATGTCCTCCCCACACCCCACGAGAGGCAGAGTCTCAATAACAAACCCTACACTTGAGCGATTTATAAAGAGTTGAGTTTCGAGCTCAAAGCTCCGATAAGGTAAAAGCTCACTCAAACTGTATGAGGAGAGAAACTCATTGGCCAATCGCAACGTAGCTGAAGAGGGCCCATTGCAGTATTCAGTCTCCCGTATTTGGTGTTCAGATGACATCTTCCACCTTGAATACGGGTTGTGTTTCTGATCTGTATTTTGCATCTATAGTTGCA
>JACDGE010000030.1 GCA_013815465.1 Alphaproteobacteria bacterium
TTGCTTCACAAGTTACCCACATCCCCACAGGTCCAACAACAACCAGGATTAATTTGTTAGAAAAAGAAAGGAAAAAGATCTCACTTAACTTGATCTAATTTTGGTCTAGACAGAGGGGTGCAGTTTATATCAGCAACACCAGCGCCATTTACAAAAGGTGTTCTTGCGCGCTTTAATGTCGAGAATCAATACCAGAATGTGGGCGCGCCCTCACCCTCCATAAGTGAGCCTTAGTTATTTCTAGCTATGACTGGGCCCAAGCCATTATATGGATTATGTCCATATATGAGACTGAGAGGGAGCATTTTGTAAACCAGACTGTCGTTTGTCGTAAGAATTTCTCGCCGATTTAGATGTGTTTGTCCTGATCATTCTCCCCCTCCTCCCATCTTTTTTGATATTTTTCATAAAAGGATCCTCTAAGAGGTAAAATTCCATAAAAAAATTCATCAGACGATTCTCGAGGGTGAAATTCTATAATATAAGGCCACACGGCCAGCTCTTTTGTTGGAGGGTAGGTGTCAGCCGTTAATTTTAGAAGGACAAATCCCACCTCTTCCTGTGCTCCAAACGTCGCAATTCCCTCATATAAGGTACGATAAAAATGCTCGGGGGGAGAGGAATAACGATTTAGGTCTTGGGGAAAGCGTACAACAGAACATTCCCACACATAGTCCCGATAAGATGTTCCCGTGGGAATGAGGCTTCTTATCTCTTCTTGAAGGTGGTTCAGCTCCCTTTTTACAATAGCAACACTGCCAATCGTTTCTTGATTGGTGGCCTCCCTGATCAGAAGAGTGATAGTCTCTTGCTCTTCCAAAGCCCCCCCGTGTTCTTGAAGAAAATTTATTCGATCAGATCGTAAATTTTGTGTATTTTTATTATTTTTTATCCAATTAATTAGTTTAAAATTAAACATGTAATCTCCTTCTCTGTCATTCATGAGGGAGGCCACAAAAGGCTTATTTTTAAAAATAGAAAGCATAGACATTTAAAAAAATTGGTGTATACTCCCCTATGAGCAAGACCTTACAGGCCTCTGTTTTTATTAATTGATATGTGTTCAGAAAACAAACGCAGCTCTTATTTTTAATGGTAAGCTTCTCAGGTCTCCCGTGGTTTTATTGATTAATTATCTTTGGTAGTTTGTATACCAAAAATTCAATAAGCGCTAGTGTTTTTTGTTGAAGGCAATTTTTGTCTTATCATTATGATTATTCTAGATTAATATCAAAAACGAACCCACTAATTAGGTAAACAAATATGGCATCTGCATTGAAAGAAAAAATTATTGAACGAATGGAAGCTAAAAACTTCTCAATTGCTGAATTGGAAAGACGAGCGGGATTAAGTATCCACTCCGTAAGAAATATCCTAAAAGGAAGAATAAAGAAACCGAGCGCTCAGTCGTTGCAGGCAATCGCTGAAGCTTTAGAGTGTTCCATTATTGATTTGATGAGCGCCTCCTCTGCGATAGAGGCTGGCTTTCCCCAAGACATCGAAAGAAAAATCAAAAGGCGTCCCCCGTTGGATTATCCTGAGCTCATGTTAGAGTGCTCAACCAAAATTATGGAGAGGATAACAGAAAAAAATCTGACCACAAAAGTGTCTATTGATGAATATTTTGAGGTTATCAAGAAAGTTTATTTGTATTCTTCCCGGGAAGAGCCAAGAAAGGTTGATATTCGATTTGCTGAATGGCTCATTGAAACGCAGTTTGAGGATCGTGCGCCAAGGGGGTGACGCGCATAGGGTTATAAAGAAAAAACGATTCAAGAGGGAAAGGGCAGATAAATGTGTTTTGCGTACATGGGTGCCTGTCCCTCTTTTCCCTTCGTACCTTAGGAGCGCTCGCCTGATAAAACTCTGCCTCAAATCCTTCCTCGGCAGTCTCTTACAAAATTTCCCCCGACCCATGTTAACCCGAGTTCTCTAATAGCGCTTAAGTGAGGGTATCAGCTTAATCTGTTGTTTCTAAGGCGAATTGTAAGGTCTTAAGTAAAGGGTTTAAAATATCTGCGTGCATTTCTCACATTTTTAAGCATAATGAAAAATGAACCTAGGAGAACGTTACTCTTCGGATTTTAAGAATTCGGGTAGGGGCTCGAGTGGCGAGTCCGAGGAGCGTATTCTTAGACGTGGCCGAGGGCGAATCCCGACGGGTAACGCCCCCGAAACTTGAAAGTAGAAGGGTACATGCGACCAGAAATTCTTTTCCCCCTCTATGCCTCTATTGATCACCTACAAGGTATAGGGCCAGAAATAACAAAAACCCTCAAACGCCTGGGGATGAAGCGGGTGGTGGATATGATCTGGCATCTCCCCTCGGGAATTGCACATTTCCCTCTCAAACAGTCCCTAACAGGGTGTAGAGCTGGAGATTCAGTCGCCTGCGTCGTCACGATTATAGCCTATGAGATTCCCCATAAAAGCCAGCGGCAGCCTTTTAAAATTGTCTGTGAGTTGGAAAATGGAGACATCCTGATCATTACCTATTTCAAGGCCTATGCACATACCATTGAAAAGCGCCTTCCTGTGGGTGAGAAACGTCTTGTTTGTGGAACCCTGGATCGTTATTTAGGGCTTTGGCAGATGCCCCATCCTGAACGAGTTGCCCCTGCTGAGGTTGCAGGCTATTGGCAAGAAAAAACGCCCCTCTATCCCTTAACGGCTGGTTTGTTGCAGTATCAGGCGCAAAAATTCATCCATGGGGCGTTGAAGCGAGCACCCGACTTGCCTGAATGGATTCCCCCTTCCTTTTATAAGGCAGACTGGCCTTCTTGGCGAACAGCTCTGGAAAAAGCACATACTCCTCAACAGGACAGGGATTTGCAGCCCCGTCACCCCGCCCGCGAACGCCTTGCTTTTGATGAGCTTTTGGCAGACCAGCTGGCATTAGGCTTGGTGCGGCGCTTTCATCACCGTGGAAAATCTATTGTCTCAAAAGGGCTTTTAAAAGAAAAAATCCTTAAGGGTTTTGGTCATGCCTTAACCCCGGGTCAAATCCAAGCCCTCAAAGAAATTGAAGCGGATTTGGCCTTGCCAAAGCGCATGGTACGCCTACTCCAAGGAGATGTGGGATCGGGAAAAACCTTGGTGGCTCTTTTAGCCATGGTCCATGGGATTGAAGCTGGTTTTCAAACGGCTCTATTGGTTCCCACAGAAATTCTCGCCGCGCAACACGCCCAAACCCTGACAAAGCTTTGTGAAGGCACAGGCATTGAAGTTGCGTTGTTGACCTCTCGGCAAAAGAAGAAAGCTACTCTGTATGAAGATTTGGCTAACGGAAAAATTACCCTCGTAGTTGGAACCCATGCTTTGCTCCAAGACGCCGTGCAATTTTCCAATCTCGGCCTTGCGGTGATTGATGAGCAGCATCGCTTTGGGGTGGAACAACGCTTGAATTTGATGAATAAGGGGGAGGCTGTGGACCTATTGGTCATGACGGCGACCCCTATTCCCCGTACCTTGCGCTTGACGGCTTACGGGGATTTAGAGGTCTCTCGTATTTCCGATAAGCCCCTGGGGCGCAAACCTATCCAAACCCATGTAATGGGCTTGAACCGTTTGGAAGAGGTTTGCTCAGGATTAAAACGCCAGCTTGATCAAGGCCATAAAATTTACTGGGTTTGCCCCCTGGTGGAAGAATCCGAAACCCTAGACTTAGCCGCCGCCAAAGAGCGTTATGTGCACCTCACAGCTCTTTTTGGAGAGAAAAAGGTGGGTCTTGTTTACGGCAAACAAAAGAACGAGGAAAAGGAATCAACTATGGCCGCCTTTAAGGATGGTCCCTGCCAGATTCTTGTGGCCACCACCGTTATTGAAGTCGGCATTGATGTGAAGACAGCGAACATCATGGTCATTGAGCACGCAGAACGGTTTGGCTTGGCCCAACTCCATCAGCTTCGAGGGCGCGTGGGGCGAGGTGAGGAAGAGGCCCATTGTTTGCTTCTCTATGGTTTTGCCCTTTCCCCTATCGGTAAAAGACGCCTTGAGGTTATGCGAGAAACCCAAGATGGTTTCCGCATTGCGGAAGAAGATCTGATTTTGCGGGGAGGCGGTGACGTGCTGGGGACCAAACAAAGTGGTTTGCCTTCCTATAGGCTTGCCGATCCCCTGACCGTGGGCCCTTTATTGGAAAAAGCCCATGAAGCCGCCCAGTCTTTGTTAGAAAGGGATCCCCAGTTGGTTTCCCCAGAAGGGAAGTCCGCGCGCCTTCTGCTCTCCCTCTTTGGACAGGAAGAGGTGATTCATACGTTAGTATCGGGATAAAAATCGTAGGAGCTCTGAGGTTACATTTTCCGAGAGTCCCTACGGGCCCCACGACCCCAAGCTCGCCTTATCCCTTACACACAGCTTTCCAAGACCGCATGTCATATACCAAATGACCAACTTCTATGGTAAGGTCAAATATCTTTTTTCATGGGGCCTTAGCAAAAAACAACGGTTTTAATTGCAAGTAGCAACCCTTCCCTTAAACAAACCACCTTGAAAACGACCTGATAAGACATTACCTTCATTCTAAGAGAGGGGAGAATAGGACGGTACACATGATTTTCTTTGAACTTATTTTTGATTTAATAATGGTTGTTTTAGAATTTATATGGTTTAAAAAGATTATTAAAAAAAAGCGAATATTAAAATAATATAGATAGATGAATTATAAAAATAGTATGACCTCAACGGTTTTTACGTGCGGGGAACAAGAAATCCCCTTAAAACATAAACCTAATCCCAGGGCAAAGCGCCTTTCTTTACGCCTGTCCTCAAAAGAGCAGTCGTTGGTGTTGACCATCCCTCCCCGGGCATCTGGGTCTCAAATCAGCGCTTTTCTGAAACAGTGTAAGCCATGGGTTGAAAAACAGCTGTCCAACCTGACCAAAATCTTCTCAATTCAACCGGGAGAAGAAGTCGTTCTGCATGGGACAGTTTATCAGTGCGTCCTTGATCCTTTGCGGCGCAAGCCTGCTTTGTGTCAAGTGACAAACACGCTTCGCTTGCCCCCTCAATGTCTGCAAGAAGATCTGCATGAATTTTTTAAGAAAATGGCGGGAAAAGTCCTGCCTGGTTATACGCTAAAGGCCGCAGAAATGCTGGGTCAACAGGTGGAGAAAATAACCCTTAGGGATTCAAAATCCCGTTGGGGAAGCTGTTCGGGCCGTAAAACTATATCTTTGAGTTGGCGCCTTGTCCTGGCGCCCCCTGAAGTTGCCCACTATGTGTGTGTTCATGAGGCAGTCCACCTTATCCATATGAACCATAGCCCTGCTTTTTGGCAGGCCGTTGAAAGGCTTTGTCCTCGCTATCGCACGCACAAAAAATGGCTTAAGGTTCATGGTCCCGCTCTCATGCGTATTTGACTTACTCTTCGTCTTTTAAGCAAAAAACGCTGCGGTTTACTTATCTTTAGAGCAAGAAATTTTTTAATTTAAAAAATGTATTGATTATTTTTTTTAAATGTATTAAATGAAAGTGTTAACTTTTATACAAAGGAAAATTAAAATGACACAAACAAATGAAGCCTTAGATGTGATGGGATTGGTTACGAATATCGTATCAGCTTATATTTCCAACAATACAATCGAGCCTACGGAACTTCCCGCTTTCGTTCAGCTCGTTAAGCGAAGCCTTATGAGTCTTAATTCCAATCATTCGTTTTCACTTGCTTCTCGTTCTGAACCCGCTGTACCGATTGAAGATTCAATTCAGCCAGACTATATCGTCTGTCTTGAAGATGGAAAACGTATGAAAATGCTTAAGCGTCACTTGAAGACATCCTACAATATGACGCCGGATCAGTACCGCGAGCGTTGGAACTTGCCAGCAAACTATCCTATGGTTGCTCCTAGCTATGCAAATAAACGCCAAGCTATTGCTAAGCAAATTGGTCTTGGACGTCACCGTAGCCGCAAGCAAACAGCTGCTTAACATTGGTAGATCGAAACTCGTTCTAAGTCTCGGATATTAAGAATAACCAACCCAAAGTTTTTCTTGATTCCGGGATGGCCCGAGTGAATACAAGGCTTATTGCGCCTGAGGCGTCGTTACGCCATAGGAACCTGTGGGATAGCCTGCCGCATCCATTATGTCTCCTCCATTTGCACTTATTTTTATTCCTAGTTCACAACCCCGAAGTCGTATCGTTACTTCCTGTTTCTGCCAGACTAAGATTCTTTGGAGATCTTCAAGGGCCTTCCCCTTAGAGTTTTCTATTTCTTTGAGAAGAATGCCATAACGAAGACAAGCTAATTGAGCGTCATCACAAAGAGCGATGGCAGTACCACTTGGATAATTTATACTATTGTCAAATAAGCTTACACAATTAAACAATCTTTTTGACCTATCAATAAATATTTGTTGTGCAAGCTTAGGAGAGATTTTAATAGCTGGGTAGTGAAGCGCAGCCTTTGCTTTCTGTGGCGTTTCGGTTGTATAATCTTCGGAAAAAGCCGTTTGATTATTCATAAGAAAACCTAGTGCCGTTAGAAAAAAATAAAGTTTCATGGTGTTTCTCCTCTCAAAGGGGTTGAATTTAACCCTATAACCCTTTAAACATGAATGTAACATTTTGCGCAAAGATAGGAAATACTTGCTGTTATCTTTTTTTTAGGCTAAAAAAGAGCAAGCTAGGTCCTTCGCCTTTCAAGCCTGTCCCCGCTATGGCGGGGAGGCATACGCCCCCAGATCCCCGTCTTAACGGGGGCAGGCTTGAAAGGCGGAGGGTATAACATTCATCCAAACGATAGGTAGTACACATGGCAGTTCCTAAAAAGAAAACATCCCCTTCTCGTCGTAATATGCGACGTTCTCATCACGCCCTTAAGCCTGTGCTGAGCATTGAATGCCCGAATTGTGGGAATCGCAAGCTTCCCCATCATCTATGTCCTTCTTGCGGCCAGTATAAAGGACGTCAGGTTTTAAGCCAGACGCCAGAAACTGTTGTTGCTTAAAAGACTCTTCCATAAAGAGGGGATTCTTGAGTGAAGGTTACTCTATCTATCGATGCAATGGGTGGCGACAATGCACCTGGAGTTGTTATCCAAGGACTAGAGATTGCTGTCCAGCGTTATCCTTTTGTTCACTTTATCCTTTATGGAACTGAAGAAGCTGTTCAACCTTTGCTTTTGGATAACAAAGCGTTGACAGGAAGAATTACATTTGTTTCTTGCAGTGAAGTCGTTTCCCCAGAAACAAAGCCAAGTCTCGCCGTAAGAGGATTGCCAGATTCGAGTATGCGTCAGTCAATTAAGGCTGTTGCAGAAGGACGGGCTCAAGGTGTTATTTCTGCTGGAAATACGGGAGCCTATATGGCACTCGCGAAAATGCTTTTAAAAACCATGCCTGGCATTGACCGACCTGCTCTTGCAAGCCTTGCCCCTACTTTAAGAGGGGAGACAGTTCTGTTAGATTTAGGGGCAAACGTAGAATGCTCGTCTAAAAATCTTCAACAATTTGCAATTATGGGTGAACTTTTTGCGCGTCACGTGCTGCATTTGCCAAAACCTATGGTTGGACTTATCAACGTGGGCTCTGAAGAGACTAAAGGCAGTTCTATCGTGAAGGAAGCATTCGATCTGATTCGTAACTCATCTATCAAAGATAACTTTTATGGTTTTATTGAAGGAGATGATATTACGCGCGGAACAGTTGATGTGGTTGTGATGGATGGATTTACGGGTAATGTGGTTTTGAAGGCCGGAGAAGGCGTTATGCACTTGGCCCTCCATTATTTTAAAGAATCTTTTAAAAGTTCTTGGCGTGCCCGACTCGGTTATTTTTTTGCACGTTCAATGCTCAATAAGCTTTCTATGCGTCTTGATTACCGACGCTACAATGGTGGCATTTGGTTAGGGCTAAATGGTATTGCAATTAAAAGCCATGGCGGAACAGATTCTTTTGGTTTTTCTCACGCTATTGACCTGGCCGTTGATATGGTTACTTCTCGTATAAACGATTATCTTCTTAAGGAATTTTCTTCAGAGACTGCTCTTCAACAGGTCGTTAACAGATGACTTTTCGTTCGGTTATTATCGGGACAGGAAGCTACCTGCCCGAAAAAAGAATGACCAATCATGATTTTTCTCAGGATCTTGAAACATCTCATGAGTGGATTGTAGAAAGAACCGGCATTTGTGCCCGGCACATCGCAGCAATAGGTGAATACACATCAGATATGGGGGTCATTGCCTCAAAACGTGCCTTGGAAGCTGCAGGACTCCTACCTCAGGACATTGATATGATCGTCCTTGCAACCTCAACACCGGATCACACCTTTCCAGCAACAGCAACGCGAATCCAAGCAAAATTAGGGATCTCAGACGGGTTTGCCTTTGATCAAGCTGCTGTATGTAGCGGATTTGTGTTTGCTCTTGCAACGGCTGATGCTTATCTAAAACAAGGAATGGCAAAAACGGCACTTGTTATCGGATCGGAAACAATGAGTCGACTTCTGGATTGGAAGGATCGTTCAACAGCTGTTTTATTTGGGGATGGAGCTGGTGCTGTTGTGTTGCAGGTCCAAGAGCAGACAGATCGGGGGATTATTGGCAGTCTTCTTCGAACGGATGGTAAAGGATATAACGATCTTCATACTGATGGGGGACCGAGTACCACTCAAACCACAGGTATCATAAAAATGCATGGGCGAGAAGTTTTTCGAAACGCCGTTAACTGCCTTGGCGAGGCTGTTGAAGAAATTTTAAAGATTCATAATATTTCACAAAATGATATTGACTGGCTTGTTCCTCACCAAGCCAACAAGCGTATTATAGATGCAACCGCAAAAAAACTAGGATTGCCAGATGCAAAAGTCATCCATACAGGAGACGATCAAGCCAACACATCTGCCGCATCTATTCCGTTAGCCTTAGATAAAGCTGTCAGGGATGGGCGCATTAAAAAGAATGACTTAATCTTATGTGAAGCCTTTGGTGGTGGTTTCGCTTGGGGATCAAATTTAATTCGGATGTAGGAGAAAACAAATGGGTTATCGTGTCGTTGTGGTGGGAGCTATGGGAAACATAGGATTTGAAATTTTAAAAACACTTGCAGATCGCCAATTTCCCATTGATGAAATTCAAGCGGTGGCTTCATCGATCTCTACAGGTCAACAAGTTTCCTTCGGAGAAGATGATGTTTTAAATGTCATCCCCATTGCGGACTTTGATTTTAGAGGGTTTGACTTTGCTTTTTTTTCTGCAGGGTATTCGGTCTCAGCTGAATTTGTTCCCATAGCTGCAGAAGCCGGCTGTATTGTCATTGACAATTCCTCTCAGTATCGTCAGGAACGAGAGGTTCCGTTGGTTGTACCAGAAGTTAATCCTGAGGCCCTGGCTAAGTATAGGTTGTGCAATATTATTGCGAGCCCAAATTGTGTGGCTCTGGCTCTCGCACTGGCCCTAAAACCTTTGCATGATGCGGTGGGACTACGGAGGGTTGTCATTTCAACCTATCAATCTGTCTCAGGTATAGGCCGTCCAGCAATGGACGAGCTTTTTAATCAAACCCGGGCCATTTATATGAGCCAACCGGTTAAAAAAGAAGAATTTTCAAAACAAATTGCTTTTAATGTGATCCCTCAATGCGATAATTTTGCACCGGATGGTAATACTTTTGAAGAAAAAAGGGTTGCCTTTGAAATCCAAAAAATTCTGGAAAGTGATATAGGACTGGCCGTGACTTGTGTCCGTGTACCTGTCTTTATTGGCCATTCTGTTGCCGTTGCGGTGGAGTTTGAAAACCCCCTGTCTGTCGGTGAAGCACGGGCCCTATGGCGGAAATTCCCAGGACTGTCCATTGTTGATTATCGACAAGAAGATGGATACGTCACACCTGCTGAAGTTGTCGGGGAAGATGATGTATTCATCAGTCGTATCCGAGAGGATAAATCCGTTGAAAATGGGCTTCTATTCTGGCTTGTGCTTGATAATTTGCATAAGGGGACAGCTCTCAATGCGGTTCAAATCGCTGAAAGGGTTGTGAAGGATTATCTTGAAAATGGGTCCGCATAATGGTATTCTTCTTAAGAATATCTAAAAAATAATAAAAAAACTAATAGCAGGTAACAAAATGAAAAATCTCAAAACTGTATTATTTTTCCTTGGAGGAATGACTTTATACTGTACTGGAGGCCATACCGCAATCTACAAAAATTATACATGCCCTCAATCTTCTTATATTCAATGGAACGCCAAGGCGAGTTCTGCGTATGCAAACGGCACTTCGTATAACAGCCCTTCAACCTACGCCATTGCTGGCCCTCCCCTTTCTTTCATAAATACCGTTCAAAAAGGAAACGACATTGTCTGCAATTATAAAACCCCAGAAGGAACGAGTATCGTGCTTAGTATACCTGCTCCAGCAGGATATACTTGTAAAGGTGATGTGCAGGATGAAAGAACGATTATCTGTACGAGTGGTAAAGAGCTTAAGTAAGAACCTTAAAGTCGGATTTTTAGAGTAATCGAATTTTGGTACTAAAATGTCTAAAATGAAGCACTACGGTCTTCTAGGAAGGGTCTGCTTATCCTGTTCCAATTCTCTAGCCTCATCAACGAGTAAAATGGGGACTCCATCGCGAATAGGGTAGGCAAGTTTGGCATGGAGGCTGACCAGCTCTTTCTTGTGCGAATCATAGCGCAGGGGTCCCTTCGTAAGGGGACAAACGAGTATCTCAAAAAGCTTTGGATTAATAGAATTTTTTTTCTTCATATGGCGCCCTCAATGGAACATATAGGAAGCCCCATTCATCTGCGGGGCCGCCATTTCCATTAATGCAATCATCATATCACATCTTTCAGACAGAGAGGAGATTTCTAAAAGAGCTTGCTTTTCAATAGGTTTAAAAGGGCACGCCATACTGAGAGAGTTGAGAATGAGATCGTCACTGGCATGATCAATTTCCTCCCAATTGGCCATAATATCTTGGTCTTCCAAATAGTCTTTTAATAAGGTGAGGAGGCGAGGCCTATTCACAAAAGGATCGGGCATGACATTTTCCAAATCTCCTTCATAACCCTGATAGCAGACTCTTGCCTTGGTAATTGTTTTTTCCTTAAGGATTTCTTCAATGGTAAAACGGCACAGACCTCCAAGTGTCAGATAAATTTGAGGACCGTCCTGAAAATTTATTATTCGACCTACACAGCCTTTGTGAAAATTTCCCCCTTCTGGATTGGCTTGAATGACGCCAATAAGCCTATGCTCATCTGAAAGAGCGCACGCAAGTAGGGCTTTTTCTTCTCGTCCTTGAAGCATAATAGGGAGTTGAGCTCGGGGTAATAAAATTGTTCCGCCGGCCGCATATAAGGGAAGGATGGAGGGAAGTTCTTGATGTTTCATTTGGTACCTTCTTCTACTCTTCATAACATATATATAGGAACTTATTGAGGACTTGGCAAGCTATACTCGATTTTACAGGAGCTCTGGCAGAAAGATTTTTTAGCTCTCGAAATGCGTTCGGGATGCTGATATGGACTCCATCCCCACCCTCATAGGGACTATGTCCATATATGGCACCCGATGGGTCCTTACGCCTCCGAAAAAAACAGAATGGCATTCGTCCAGATTTTTCCTAACATTGAGAGGCGTTTACCGTGTTATTTCTTAGGATTCCTTGATTTTTTTCGTTCATTATGTTTAGCTGTTAACCTTATGAACACCCTCTCATAAAAAGATATTGTATGCAAAAGCCTTTTCTCGAACATTTGATCGAATTAAGATTGAGATTAATGTATGCTTTGCTCGCCCTCAGTGTGGGTGTTGTTGTATGTTACCCAATGGCTCCCCATATTTTTAAGTTCTTATGCGAACCTTTGTGGCAAGCAATGGGCGAAGAGACCGGGCGACGGCTCATCTATACGGGTCTGACGGAGGCATTTCTCACCTATCTTAAGCTTGCTTTTTTTGGAGGATTTATTCTGGCGTTTCCCCTGATCTTTTGGCAGTTTTGGTTATTTATAGGGCCAGGGCTTTATCGGCATGAAAAAGCATTGATCTGGCCTTTTTTGATCACCAGTCCTCTTTTATTCTTTATGGGTGCAAGTCTTGCATATTATGTGGTTTGCCCTTGGGCTTGGCAGTTTTTTTTAAGCTTTGAAATGCCTGTACCCACAAATGGACTTTCCCTCCAACTCGAAGCACGCATGAGTGAGTACCTTTCTCTCATTATTAAGCTTATTTTGGCCTTTGGCCTTTGTTTTCAATTGCCATTGGTAATTTTAGGGTTTGCTAATATGGGGATCATCTCTCTGACAAGTCTAGAAAGAAAGCGAAAATATGCTTTTTTAACGATTGTTGTTGTGGCTGCAATTATCACGCCGCCAGACATCATTAGTCCCTTAAGTTTGATTATTCCCCTTTATACCCTCTATGAAATTTCTATAGGTCTGTTAAAGATATCTTTGAGTAGGAAAGGATTGCGCCATGCTAGACATCAAATGGATTAGAGAACATCCAGAAGCGTTTGATAAATCTTTAAAAAACCGTGGACTTGAGAAAGCGGCCCAGTCCGTTATTGAACTTGATGAGCTACGCCGGAGGGATATTCAAGAAATTCAGGATATGCAAAATCGGCGAAATCAATTAGCGAAGCGCATTGGTGAGGAAAAACGTCAAGGCCACAACGCAGATGCCTTAATGGAAGAAGCGAGTCTCTTGAGAGATAGTCTGTCCCAAGCGGAAGAAGGGCTTAACGTTGTGGAAGGAAAACTTAAAAACCTTCTAGACATTTTGCCCAATATCCCCTGTGACGATGTTCCTGTGGGCGTTTCTGAGGCGGACAATGAAGTCGTCCATCTTTGGGGGACCAAGCCGACCCTTCCTTTTACGCCCAAGCAACATTTCGAGATTGGGGAAGAAATGGGGCTCATGAATTTTGAGGAAGGAGCGAAGCTTTCTGGAGCTCGCTTTGTCGTCCTTAAAGGTGAACTTGCCCGCCTTGAGAGAGCCCTTGGTGCCTTTATGCTCGATGTGCATACCCAAGAGTTCGGGTATTTGGAAATCTCACCTCCCTATTTGGTTCGAGAGCAAGCCATGTATGGGGCAGGGCAGTTGCCAAAATTTGCAGAAGATGCGTTTGTTACCACCAATGACTATTGGTTGATTCCCACCGCAGAAGTGCCCTTGACCAATTTAGTCGCTGGAGACATTTTGGAGCCCACCCAGCTACCTCTACGGTTGGTGGCCTATACGCCGTGTTTCCGTTCTGAAGCCGGCTCCGCAGGACGGGATACACGTGGCATGATTCGGCAACATCAATTCCATAAGGTAGAGCTCGTCAGCATTGTAACACCGGAATTGTCAGAGAAGGAGCACCAACGGATGTTGGGAGCAGCTCAATCAATTCTGGAGCGCCTCGAAATTCATTATCGTACCGTTATCTTGTGCACGGGTGATATGGGAGCCCATCCCCGAAAAACCTATGACATTGAGGTTTGGCTTCCGGGACAAAACGCCTACCGAGAGATTTCGAGCTGTTCTAATATTGGAGACTACCAAGCGCGGCGTATGAATACGCGCTATCGCGATGAGGCAAAGAAAACCCGTTTTGTCCATACGCTCAATGGGTCTGGCCTTGCTGTTGGCCGCACCTTGGTTGCTATTTTAGAAAACTATCAACAAGAGGATGGATCTGTTATCATCCCTGCTGTATTAAGACCCTATATGGGGGGCGAAACCCAAATTCTAAGTCAAAAGGTGAATTTATGAAAAGAGCGTTGTTTTTATTTTTAGGATGTTCCTTAAGTATGGGAGAGTGCGCTTTTGCGACGCCTCCAAAAAAAGTTATAGCAGGGCCTGACAGCACAGTTTATGGGATTGCCTATGAAAATGGCATTCTTACCCGTGCTTTGATTGCGGCTAATAATTTAAAACCCCCTTATGTTCTTCAAAAAGGGCAAGAGTTGATCATCCCATCCCCCAATGAACACGTGGTAGGGCAGGGCGAAACCTTGAAAAGCATTGCAGAAGATTATGGCGTTAACGTAGATGTGTTGGCTCAGGAAAATAATGTTAAGCCTTTTAGGCATGGAGAAGCGCTTTCCATTCCTTCTCGGGATACGGAATCAATGGCTGCGGCCTTAAAATCCCCTGTAGATAATATAGCAACATCTTCCTTAGAGCCGTTGCCTTCAGTGAAAGCGATTCCTCTCGTTGGCAAAGTGAGTACGCCTGTTCGTGAGCCCAAGCCAGAGAGGGCCCTACCTAATGAATTGGCAGAAGAAATTGCACGGGAAAAAGGAATAATAGCCAGTGGGAATAAGACTAACGCAAAGGAAGGAAGGGGATCAAAACCTGAGTTAATGGGTAATTTAGCACAAGGAAATGCAGGGGCACCGACCGCTGCCACCTCTACGGTTCAGGAAGAAGAAATATTTGAAAAACCTAAAAAGAAAGAAAAGCCGGTAGAAAATAAGGAAAAGCCCAAAAAAGCAGAAAAAGCTAAGGAAGAAGAAAAATCTACCTCTCAGAAAGAAAAGAGTCAGGTAGAAGCGACGGAACCAGAATTTAGTAAGCCGATCGAGTTTACAACAGATGATATCCTCACTAAATTTAGCCCTGGCACAAATGATGGGATCAAGATTAAGGTCCCCAAGGGCACAGCCGTCAAAGCAGCTGCCGCAGGCGATGTTTTGTATGCTGGAAGTGAGTTAGAAGGATATGGCAATCTGCTTTTACTCAAGCATAAAGGAGGGTGGGTGACGGCTTATGGCTACAATTCGTCTCTTCTTGTAAAAAAAGGTGATGCAGTAAAAAAAGGACAAGTTATTGCAAAATCTGGAAATAAACCTGACACGAAAGAAGCCCTTCTCCACTTTGAGGTGAGGAAAGGAAAACAAGCTGTTGATCCTTTGCCCAAACTTGGGTCATAGTAACAACAATAATTAGAGGTTGCTAAACAATTTCTTAAACAACGAACCAAAGAGGACCTTATGAATTATATTATCTCCCCAGCAAATGCACAGGCAGCGCCCGGCGGCTTTGGTGGATTTGACTTTATGTCAATCCTTCCCCTTGTCTTAATCTTTGCTGTTTTTTATTTCTTTCTCATTCGTCCCCAGCAAAAGAAAGCTCAAGAACAAAAGAATCTTTTATCTGCCTTAAGGCGGGGTGATCGCATTGTTACAAATGGTGGGTTGATTGGCATCATTCACAAGGTCATTAGTGATCAAGAATTGCAGGTTGAAATCGCCGAGGGTGTCCGTGTCCGTGTTGTCCGTTCGATGGTTGCAAGCCTTGTCTCAAAAACAGAGCCGGTTTCTGATAGTGCTGAGGACAATAAAACCGCAGAAGACAAACCAGCAGTTAAAAAAGCTGGCGGGCGTTCAAAAAAGGCTGCCAAATAAATTCAATGGGAAGGCGAATTCAGGTTAAGCAGCTTCAACTCGATATAAAACGATTGAAAGAGAACTAAGCCTTTGACTACCCAGGGGTGCTAGGTGGACCTTGTTTCAGCATCTAAAAAAGATCCTGAAATAAATTCAGGATGACACCTGAGGAGTTGAGGCATCTTCAACTTAATGCACTATACCTTTTGACGGGAAAGAGGATAAAAAAACCCGCCAAAGCGGGTTTTTTCATTAAAGTCAGAAAAACTAGTTTTTAGCTGGCTCTGAAGGAGCAGCTTCATGTACATGAACTTCTGGAGCTGCGTGCTGTGGTGCTGATTCAGGAACCACTTCAACGACTGCTGGTGGTGGTGTTTCAGAATGCTTTTTCTCTCCACATGCTGCAAGAGCTAAAGTACAAGCTGCAAGCATAGCAGCAATAAACGTATATTTCATTTTTATTCCTCGTTTGTTATCGTTCCCGGAAACTTATGCATTATTACTAAACATTCGGTTTCAACCGGTCTATTTTAAATATTGCCACAAAAGTTATATAATTGCAATCGCAGAAAGATTACGAAAACTCATTCCTTGTGGGTCCCAGGATAAGAAGCGTCTTCGGCTGTAAAAATTTTCCGTAAAAGTATTTTTCTTGAGGTCATGAATGTGTGCAATTTTTTCCTTCACAAGCTGATCACAGATATAGAGCGGTAAATTGAAACAATGATGCTCTTCCTTATGTGCAGGACGAAAATAGGTCTCATAAGGCCCATCAAAAAGAGCAGGAAATTCCGGTCCTACCTCATAATTCATCTGCTGAATGGTGGGCCCTAAGGTCGCATGAATTTGAGAACGCTTAGCCCCTTCTTCGGTCATGGCTTCAATTGTTGCTTGAATAATACCCTCTTTTGCTCCTTTCCATCCAGCATGACAAGCACCAATGATACCTGCAACAGGATCATAGAAAAGAAGAGGACCACAATCGGCTGTTGAAATTCCTAAAGCAATGCCTTTGACACGGGTTACTAATCCATCACCCTCTATTTCCTTGTCTAAGGGCTGAGCTAGGCGAATAACCTTGCGGCCATGGACTTGTTTCAGCGTCACAAGGGGAAGAGGGCGGCCTGCCATTGCCTCCATGGCTTGCGTCTTATGCGCTTTAAGAATGTCAGGGTTAGCCTCAAAAAATGCATGTTTCAGACCATCGAACTGGGAGAGGAAGGGGCATTCAACTTTCATTCTTCAAATCCTATGGGTAAAAGGGAGGCGGGGGAAAATACGGCCATCACTTTAAAAAGAGCTCCCATCTGTTGAGGATGGGTTAGCCGCGTGGCTCCTATTTCTAAACTTTCTTTTTGTGAGGGATTTTTATGCTTTAACATTTCCATTCTTAGTCCAAAACCCATATTTTTCAGAAACCTTCCTTGAGGGAGAGGGCCCTTGACACCCAAGTGATGCAAAAGAGAAATTTCTCTGAGTCGACCAAAATTAATATGGCAAGTAAGATCAGATTTTCCTATGTGGGAAAGAGGTTGAGAAGGTTCGCGTTTAAAGAGAGCTTGAAGACTGTCCCCACTACCTTCTTCGTATCCATAGTCAATGCAAAGAAAAGCACCTTTTTGCTTCAGAAGCCGCGTAGAAATTTCCTTCATCAAGCGCAGGGTCCCTGGGCTTTCTTCCCAGGTTTGATCTGGTCCTTTATTCTCAATTCGTCTTATAAGGGTAAAGCAGAGCTGATCATCCTGAAGATCAATACATTTTTCATAAAGGACGTTTTCTTTGCGAACATAACAATTCGTAGGGAGAACATCAAAAAACTCGTTGGCTATGATAATGATGGGGCTATCATTTTCAGGGATTTGCTCAAATTTCTCAACATAATTTAGAGAGTGAGGAATCGTGCTCTGCTGAATCGATTTTAACAACGGGTTAATTTCCACCATATAAATATTTAAGGCTTGAGCAAAAGAGGGAGATACTTTTGCCATTCTCAGAAAATCAGCCATCATGGTTCCTTTTCCAGGACCTAGTTCTACAAGAGAGAGCTTAGGGGGCTGGCCAAGTTTTTCGTAATAATCAATGGCCCATGCTCCAATGAGCTCCCCGAAAACCTGACTGATTTCAGGGGAAGTCGTAAAATCCTGCCCCACCGTTTCCTGGGCTCCATAATATCCATGGGTAGGATGGTATAAGGCCAATTCCATAAACCGGCTTTGAGAAAGAGGTCCTTTTTCTTTAATTTCTTGGTGCAGCAAATTCTCAAGCATTTTCTTTCCTTAAAACAGCCCTTACCGATAAGAAAAGGCCAAAGCCAAGCAGCGGGAGTGAAAGAATTTGCCCCATGGTAAACCATCCCGCAAAATAGCCTAAAAAGGTGTCTGGTTCACGAAAGCATTCAGCGCTGATGCGTGCAACTGCATAGCCGCTTAAAAAAAGTCCTGTCAGTAAGCCGCGGCGATGAGGCCAGCGTGTAAAGAGAGCGCCAAAGGCGAGCAGGGAAAACAGGAAAATTCCTTCAAAAGCTGCCTCATAGAGCTGGCTAGGGTGACGAGGGAACGGCCCGCCTAGGGGAAAAAGTATACCCCATGACGCATCGGTCACGCGTCCATAGAGCTCCCCATTAATAAAATTAGCTATTCGTCCGAAAAAAAGGCCAATGGGAACGCCGCAGCACGCAAGGTCGGAAAAGTTTAGGAAAAGAATTCCTCGCCTGGCAGTATAAATGGCCGTTGCAATGACAACACCCAGTAATCCCCCATGGAAGGCCATTCCTCCTTTCCAGACTTGAAGAATCTCGACCGGATTTGCCCAATATTTTTGGGGATTATAAAAGAGGACATAGCCAAGCCGTCCGCCTAAAATGACACCCACAATGGCCCATGCCAAGTAGTCATCTACCATTTTGCGATCGATAAGAGGAAATTTTTTTGTCAGCACCAGACTATACTGCCACCATCCCAAGATGCCCACTACATAAGCAAGCCCATACCAATGAATAGCCAAGGGGCCAATTTGAAATGCAATCGGGTTAATGGAGGGGAAAGGCATTATATTTACTCTACCGGAAAGTTAAAGAAGGTATCTGGATAAGGTTCATTAACAAACCCAAAATGCCACCATTCTCGCCAATAATTCTCAAATCCATGTTTCTCCATTAAATTTTTTAAAAGCAAACGATTAGCTCTCACCTGGGAGGGCAGATCAGGGTTTAAGGTATGGGACAGGGCATCCAAACAATCAAATCCCGTTCCCATATCAATGGAGTTGTCCGCAAACCTTTCCCCTTTGGGAAGCCTGCCATCCAGAACGGGATCGCCTGGTTTCCAGGTTGGTTGATCAGGAACGGGCAAAGGGACGATGGTAAGATCAACGGCACTTCCCCGTGTATGGGAGGACCGTTTCGCAATATAACCAGCTGTAAAAACATCTTTTTTATCGAGAGCAGGATAAAATTCATTCTTTGTAAGTTGGCTGCCGGCACTGATATCATTTGCCCATGTGGTAAAAAAATCCACTGCTTCTTGAGGTCGGTAGCCGTCATAGACCTTTAAGGTCAATTGGAAGGCTGCCAGTTCTGATTGAGCAGCTTTTAAAGCCAAGGCGGTGGGTTCTGTAAGGACAATAAGGGGAGCTATATATCCAGGAATGGGGCGCCCCGTAAAATTGTGATGCCCTGCATATCGAACATCTTCTAAGATGGTAGGATCAATATCCTGCAGGTAGGTAAAACCTTGCGGAAGATTTCGAATACGTTTTGTTGCGGGGAGCTGCATTAAGTCCTCCTCAGACTTTGATCTATGCATTAAAAAAGTAATGTTTGCCTATTTTTGCATGAATGTCGATCAAATTTTTTTTAGCCATTACAAAGTTCTTAGAAGGAGTATTTCAGGATCTAAACAAATATGCAATACACGAAAAAATCAACGAAATTGTTCATATGTTATTCTCTCATAGCTGAAATGCAAAAATTGTTCTGGTTAGAAAAGCCTGAATGCTTTAGATAAAGGACATCAGCGCAGGAGACACCTCCCTGTACCTGCGCTGAGTATCACCCGGGCGCGATGCCTGGGGTGTAGGGCCTTCGGGCCCGAAGGGTCAACACGATTGATCCTACGTCTTTTAGACGTGAAACCTCCCTGTTAAACTTGGCCGGGTTTTTTAAACCCGGCTCTTTTTTTTGTTTAGTTTACAATCCCACACATTATATTCCGTAAGATCGGCACTTTCCCCTGAGCGACGACCTGGAAATTGAAGAACCTCGGAATCTAATGACCTAAAAAGACAAGAAACTATCAAGCTTTCCGAGTTGATCTGTCAGCACAGGTTCGTATCCCCAGCTTGGAGGGAGAATATCACCCGTCCTAAATTCATAATAAAGAATAGGATCGAGGT
>JACDGE010000107.1 GCA_013815465.1 Alphaproteobacteria bacterium
TTGCAAAGCAGTATCCAAATGCACGAACCTTTCGAACACGCCTGGAGACCTCCATATCTCCCCATCACCCCGTTGCAGGAGAAACTCCAGAAGCGCCCGTCACAGACTTGAATCATCATTCAAAAGGAGACATTAACCATGTTTAACAAAATATTTCTCATGGGAAACCTTGGAGCTAACCCTGAATTGCTAGTTACTCAAGGAGGGAAAAAAATGGCCAGATTTTCCTTCGCCACCTCTTTCTCCTGGAAAGATGATGTGAACGACTGGCACGAGCATACGGATTGGCATAACGTCGTTGTTTATCGTGAGTCAACTGCGTATCGAGTCAAGCGTGATCTTAAAAAAGGTGACAAGGTCTGGGTGGAGGGGAAGCTCACCTACCGTCGTATAGAAGATCGGGGGGGAAAGTATCACCGCATCCCTTACATCGTGATTTCTGGCCCGCACGGGTGGGTTGAACTCCTCCAATCACGAAATCCTCAACCAGAAGACGTAGACGTTTCTGGGTTTGAATATACTCCCGAGAAGAATCCTGAGGATAATTCTCAGGATAACCCAGAGGATATTCTTGAAGAAAACCTCGAGGGTAGTTCTCAGGCTAATCCTGAGGATAATGCTGAAGATAACCCAGAATACTTGCACGAGGATTCTTCTGAATTCCTCGATGAGGATTTTCAATCAAACCATCCATTTCAACAATAAGGAGACTATTACCATGAAAAATACAAATCTAATGTTTACAGCTTTTGCCATTGCAACTGCTTTTTTGCTTTGCAATACAGGGGTTTTTGCCGTGGGAGATAGCCCGGATGCGGGCCTTAATACCAGTGTCGGAAACCTCACTCTCATTCTCAACAACAACTTGGTGCCCATTATTTTGCTTTGTGGATGCCTGGCAGGAGCTGCTTTAGCATTTATGAAGTCAAGCCCTGCGCCCTTTATTGTGGCCCTTATTACGACCGTAAGTTTTGGTTTTGCTAAATCTTGGATTGGCGGCACGTACGCCGTTTGCGTGTAGGGAGTACGCAATGGATTGGGATCGTAACGAAAATTATCTCCTTAATCGCCTTGATAAACCTCTGCGATTTCTTGGGGTGAATAAGGACGAGGTCTTTGCTCTGATGCTGCCCCTTTTTGGGGGGCTCTTTATGGGCTGGGTGATTACAGGATTTCTAATGGGCATGGGTAGTTTATCCCTTTTGCGTATGCTTAAGAAAAAGAACGAGGGATCAACATTAATTCATGGGATCTATTGGTATTTGCCGTCTCATGAAAGTTCATTGAAGCTACCTGTACCCTCCCATATTCGGGAGTATATTGGATGAGGGTGGAATTTCACCAGCAAAACATCACTAAAGCTCTACAACAACGGAATGCCATCGCTGTCGTTAGTGGTGTCCAAACGTTGAGCATGGCTGTTTTGATCATCGCCTTGGTTTGCAAAACTGAGCGTACCATTTTGATGCCCCCTGAGATCAAACGCGAGATGTGGTTTGAAGGAAGAACGGCATCTCCTTCTTATTTAGAGTCTATGGCGGAGTATATCTCAAAGCTTTTGCTTGATATTACGCCAACCAGCTTTTCCCATAACCACGAGCAGATTTTAAAGTATGCCACACCTGAGGCTTATGGGGTTTTGAAGAAGCAACTCATGAATGATGGGGAACAGTATACCAAACTTCAGCTTTCCACCCACTTTTATCCAAACCAACTCACCGTTAATCCAAAAACCCTGGAGGTCGAAGTGAAAGGCACACTCACCAGCTATATCTCAGGAAACAAGATTCGTGACTCATCAGAGGCCATCACATTCAAATTCACCAATAGAGGAGCAGGCATGCTTTTGGAACAAGTATCAGGAGGAAATCCCCATGCCGGTCAGTAGACAGAGAACAATTTTTAGCAATCAGAAAATAGTTGGAGAAAAAATGAAATACGAAAATAATAAAATAAGAAAAAATGAAACGCTATCTTTGAAAGTATCATACTTTCTGATCTCTCTCTTCTGTACTTTGATTTCTGGTCTCTGTTTTCTGACCACCGCTCTCTGTGTTCTGCCATCTGGAAGCCAGGCCGCTCAAATTCATCCTTTGAATGATCTCAAGGTCATTGAAGCCCCTATCTCTCAAACAGGGCTTACCCGTATAGCGGTCAAAGGTGATCGTATTGCCGATGTCTTCGGGATGAGCGGAGAGTACGTCATGGAGGCAGATGAAACCCAAGGCCAAGTTTTTATTCGGCCCTTAGAGCCTGCGCTTAACCCCATCAGCTTAACCCTGACGACAGAAGGAGGACATACGCAAGATTTACGTCTTGTCCCCAAGAATCAAGCGCCAGAAGCTCTGATCTTAAGAGCTGGACAAAGCCCAGATGCACAAAAAGCAGAAATGTCGATTACGCGCAATGAAATCGAGGAGCTTCTCTCAGCGATGTCTGAGGGGCGCATTCCGATGGGATACAAAAACGTGGCTCTTGACCTTCCAAACCCTGATGAGCCCCACAAATTAATATATGAGGTTAAGAACGATAAGCTCCGTGGCCTAACCTATGAGGTGAAGAATTTAGCCACCATTCCGTGGATTTTGGCAGAGAGTGGGCTTGCGGAAAAACTCAATGTCGATGTCTTAGACATACATGTCGTCGCCGTTCTAATGCCAAAAAAATTCTTGAAACCAGGAGAAAGCACCCATGTTTACGTCGCTGCCAAAGCAATTTAATAAAATATTTGATCGGATTCGAGAGGCTCTTTCTGAGGCTGGAGCTAAGCTTCGTTCTCACATGAAGATTGGTCCTGAATCCTCTCTTCGTGTTCGACGTCGCCAATTCTTTTGGGGAGGGTGCCTTGTTGTAGGAGCCATTGCGTTCACTTATGGGGTTATGAACGTCCTTTTTGATCGGGGCCCTACACAGAAACAAACTGAAATCTCCAAACCTGTTGCGACCAATATTGCCACTATACCAAACCACATCAATATGGATGAGGCTAGGTGGCATACACTTGATATGGCCCTCACAAGCCTCAGTGCCAAAGTTTCCAAGATTTCAAAAACGGTTTATGGAGAGGATTCAAATGACGCAACCATCGTGGATCTTCCTAGAAACCCTGGAAACTCAAAATTAGCCCAAGGTCAAGAAGGTGCTCAAGACACCACTGTCGATGGCACTTCGATCCAGAAAACTGATGGTGAGGACACGTCTGCCCACGACACCCGTGTCCATGACCCCCGCTTTCAAGAAATCCGGGATAGGCTTGCTTTTCTTGAAACACAACAAGAGGCTCACAAACAATCTCCTAATTTAAGACCACAAAACCCTTATGCTCAGAATGCACAAGGTGGAGAAGAACAGGACGGGCGGGTGATTCAAAAACTCTCACTCAGCCTCATCTCGAATACTAAAAACCTTAAAACCGTTGAGACAACTATTCCGGCAGGCGCATTTGCAAAGACCGTTCTGTTATCAGGCCTAGACGCCTCTTCTTCCATGAGTGCCTCCTCTGACCCCCGTCCTATGCTCTTGCGGATCGTTGACCATGGGACGTTACCTCGGCGGTTTCAGAGTGATCTCAAGGATTGCCATTGTACGGCGGGAGCTTATGGAGATCTGTCTTCTGAGCGGGTTTATGCGCGTCTCGAAAAGCTCACCTGTGTGGAACGAGCTACGGGAGAAATTATTGAAACTCAGGTTGCAGGGTATGTGGCAGGCTCTGATGGCAAAGCGGGCATTCGAGGAGTCGTCGCATCACGCGATGGCCAATTCTTGGCCCGCAGCCTTATGGGTGGAATCTTTTCTGGTCTCAGTAATGTGGCAAACCCTCAAAACCGTAAAGCACAAGTCAATCCCTTCTTTGGGGGTGGGGGACCAGGTGCTCAAATCGCTGGGCCCACCATTGGAGAAAACTTTATATCCGGCATGGCAGGAGGCGCCACATCCGCCCTCGATCGTTTGTCCCAATACTACATTGATCGGGCAGAACAATTGCAACCTGTGATTCAAATTGCTGCCGGTCAAATTGTGGACATTGTGTTTACAGAAGGGACTTTTATCGGAAGCCAGACTATTAGATCCGAGATTGAAAAAAATCGGGACGATCCGCACTCACAACCCCATCAATCCTCAAACAATGAAAGGAATCAAAAATGATGAAAAAGTATGAATT
>JACDGE010000108.1 GCA_013815465.1 Alphaproteobacteria bacterium
CTGAAATCTGGTACGCCCCCTCAATGCGTGGGCCACAGAAAACAACAGCATGTCCTGCAACTATAGATGCAAAATACAGATCAGAAACACAACCCGTATTCAAGGTGGAAGATGTCATCTGAACACCAAATACGGGAGACTGAATACTGCAATGGGCCCTCTTCAGCTACGTTGCGATTGGCAAATGAGTTTCTCTCATCATACAGCTTGAGTGAGCTTTTACCTTACCGGAGCTTTGAGCCAGAAACGCAACTTTTTATAAATCGCTCAAGCGTTGGATTTGTGATTGAGACTCTGCCCCTTGTGGGGTGTGGGGAGGATATTCCACGCCAACTCACAGGCCTCTTTCAACATGCCTTTCCATTGGGCTCAAACTTTCAGTGTTTACTGCTGGCAAGTCCCCGTATTGGGCTTGCGTTGAACACATGGGAACAGGCTAGAACTGGGCACCCATTTAATGGGCCCCCCTTTAATGGGCTCCCCTTTAAGGGGGGCCCATTAAATGGGACGTCAGAAGTTCTTGAAGAACTGGCAAAGGAACGGGTGGGACATATGAAACAGCTCGCCATGGGAAGGGGCGTGCGAACCTTTCGTCTCATCTTGTCCTATAGCGAGCCTTCCCATTTGGTTCAATCCTTTGAAGATATTTTGGCCCTTCGAGAACAGATCCTCACGACGCTTAAAGGATGGGGGTTGCCTGTTAAAGTCTGGCATGCAGAAGATTTGTTGAGTGGGTTGGATGAACTTTTAAATCCTAGTCAGATTCTTGAAAGCCCGAACATCCCTTGGAACATCCACGATTCCCTCTCTCATCAGTTGATGAGCCCTGAAAGTCGTTGGTTGCTTGAACCCTCCCAAATGGTCTTTGGAGAATCAGAAAAAGTTATGCGTCTTTACACAACGCGAGTGCTTCCTGCTGTGTGGCATTTGAACGCCATGGGCATTCTGATTGGAGATCCCTTTGATGAATTCTTACGAATGCAGTGTGGGTTCTTTATTTCTTACGGTATTCACATCGCATCTGAGAAGACCCTCAAAACCCAGATGTTGGCGAAATGCGGAAACGTGGAAAAACAAGCGGCCAGTCCCATCGCAAAATACGTGCCCTCTTTAAAGAAAGAAGCTGCCGAGTGGAGTTACGTGCGAGAAAAGTTTGAAGATGGTCAACGCTTGGTGAGGACGCGGTTTCAGGTTGGACTTATCAGTGATGCAGATCAAATTGCGCGCGAGCAACAGACGTTATTTAACCTTTATCGATCTCAACGATGGGAGTTGGCGCTGGATCGCTATTTGCAGTTACCCGCATTTTTAAGTTGTCTTCCCATGACCTGGGGAGAAGGATCAGTTGAGGATAGCCGAAAGTTCCAGAAAACAAAAACGACTCTCAGTCACGAGCCCGCAAACCTCATGCCCATCCAAGGGGAATGGCAAGGAACGGCGTCCCCTGGCATGTTGCTGGTTGGAAGGCGCGGACAGCTCTTTACCTGGTCCCCATTTGATAATAATGAGGGTAACTATAATACCTGTGTCGTGGGACGATCCGGCTCAGGAAAATCCGTCTTTATGCAAGAGCTGCTCACCAGTATGCTCGGCATGGGGGGACGGGTATTTGTTCTTGATGTAGGCCGATCATTCGAAAAGACAGTCAAGCTTTTAGGAGGAACGTATCTAGAATTTTCAACCCACCCTCTTAGAGGGCATTCTCCCATCTGCATCAATCCCTTCTCTTCTATTCCTTCACAGGATAGTGAAGCAGCTTCGGACGCTTTAGCTATGCTCAAACCCATTCTTTCCCTTATGGCAGCTCCCAAAGAGGGAACGCGAGATATTGAGGATACCTACCTTGAACAAGCCCTACAAGATGCTTGGAATAGAAAGAAAAATGCCACCACCATTACGGACGTTGCAAAATTTCTTTTAACCCGCCCCGATCCTATTGCTGTCTCTCTTGGAGAACGACTCCATCCCTATACAGACCGGGGAACCTATGGACGATTTTTCAATGGTCCCGCAAATATAAATCTTTCCAGCAAATTGGTCGTGGTCGAACTGGAAGAACTCAAGGAACGAAAGGACCTTCAGTCGGTAGTCGTGCAAATGGTGATCCTCCAAATTACCAACTCGATCTATTTGGGAGATCGTAAAACACCTTCTTGCCTTATCCTTGATGAGGCATGGGATATGTTGAGAGGCGCTCAATCGGGCGTCTTTATCGAAACAGCTGCAAGACGCTTGCGGAAGTATTTTGGTGGCCTTGTCGTAGGTACCCAATCCATTAACGATTTTTATGCAAACCCTGGAGCACAAGCAGCTTTTGATAATGCGGATTGGATGTGCCTCCTTTCTCAAAAAGATGAATCTATTGAGCTCCTCAAGAATTCCAAGCGATTAGCTATGGACCCATCAATGGAACGGACCCTTCGTTCATTAAGGACAGAACAAGGGAAGTATGCGGAAATCATGATCAAAGGTCCTAAAGGTTTTGCTGTGGGGCGCCTGATTTTGGATGAATTTTCTAAAATCCTCTATTCAACCAAGGCCGATGAGTTTGCAGCTGTTCAAGACTTAGTTGCTCAAGGTCTGAGTCTCAAAGAAGCGATTCAAAGAATTGCAGAGAGGCGGACATGAGTGCACTTGTAAACTCACCCGTGGGACGCTCACTTATGAGGCGCTCATTCGTGAGGCTCTCACTCGTGAGATTCCAAAAAAGCTATTGGATTATTAGCCTTTTCTTCTTGTGTTGTTGGTTGGTGGTTTCTCAAACCCGTTTGAGAGAATGCCTAAGCGACAGCCTGGATGGTATCAACTATGTGCTCTTTCTAAAGAGTAGCTCTATCCAACGAGGTGACATCGTTTCTATCCAAGGCCATCGTGAAGATCATGTGGGAACTCTCCCCAAATGGCCTTATGCCAAGCGGGTTCTCGGGATCCCAGGGGATCGGATTATCCATAATAACTCTGGCATCACTGTTATTCCTAAAGAAAGCGATGGTCTTTCTTTACTCACAAAAACAAGCAAGGGCAAGCTATTAACGCCTATTGTTCCCTTCATTGGGGTCCCATTAAATGGGTTGTCCAAAACAATTCCTGAAGGCTGCCTCTTTGTTGCAGGCGACAATCCCAAAAGTTTCGATTCCCGTTATGATGAATTTGGGCTGGTGCCCATGGAGAAGGTTTGGGGTAAGGGGATTCTGCAGTGGTGAGGATAGAATTCAGTATTCTGTATTCAGTTTTCAGAAAAGTTGTTGCAACAGCTGCATCTCATAGGTTTCTGGGGAGTAGCCTGAAGCATATCTGTTTCTTCTTTGCCTTTCTAATCACTGATTACTCGCTTAGGCAGAGCTGGGCACTGAATACTGCCCAGGCAAAAGACCTCGGCGTCCAAGGTGCCATTGCCCCCATCGAAGAGATTGATCCCATCGAAATCATTCAGCAAAAGTTGAAGGTTATGGAGACAAGTGGAGAGCTGAAGAAGCGTAATCTTGAGCTGCAGGAGAAGGCACGCGCTTCCGTTGAAAGACCCAAGCCCGTTGAGGGCATCACACGAGCAACCATATCACGTACTTTTATATTTGACCCAACTTATATTGTGAAAGAGGATCACTATGACCATCAAGGTCGTGTCTTTTCTAAAAAAGGTACAAAGGTCAATCCCCTTGAAAACATAAGCCTTTCTCAGAATTTGATTTTCTTTGATGGAGATGATGGAGAACAGCTGGTCTGGGTAAAAGAGCAACTCACTAAAAATACAGGAATAAAGCCTATAAGGCTTATTCTGGTGAGGGGTGCTCCTATCAAATTAGCAGAAGAACTTCAGATTCCTGTTTATTTTGACCAGGGTGGGACTCTCACCACAAAGCTTGCAATCAAACATGTGCCTGCATTTGTAAGCCAAGTTAATCTGCACTTAAAGATTGAAGAAATCGTCTTGCCCCCCTCTAGAGAGTTATTGATAGAGGGGGCACAATGACAACTTATAACTTTTTGAACGGATCTTTAGACACGAAAAAAACAACATATGCGATCCAAAGCAAGAAACCTATTAACAGAATACTATCACCTTTTACCAAAAATTCTCTTGTTTCTGCTGCTAAAGACGCATCCATATATTTAAGGGGAAGAGATAAGTCTGCAGTCGCTTTA
>JACDGE010000031.1 GCA_013815465.1 Alphaproteobacteria bacterium
CCTATCTTAGAGGCCTTTTTCTTTTTCTGACAAGTTAGATGAGCTCGGCTCACGGCGCTATTTGGGGGCCCGCTCAGCTCATCCAACTTGTCTCACTTGTCTCACTTGTCTTTGAACTTTTACAATGTATCCTTAGAGATTTTTAGTTTCTTTTTTTCGATTACTTGCTTTTTTATCTGCATAAAAGAGAATTTCATGATTACGGTTCTTGGCAAATGGATGACGCCACTTTTATTGGCTTGCCTTGCCCTCTTGATTTGGCTAGGTATCACTCATGCCCCTCAACTTGCGGAAAATCCATTGCCAGCTATTTATACCTTTAAAAATGGGTTTTTGGTAGGGTATTCCACGATGGATTTATTCGCGGCTTTCTTTTTTTCAGCCCTTATCTTCAACCAGATTCAGGCTAAGCTTAAGGCGACAAACGACAAGGACGTGTTAAAAGCGGCTTTGAAGCCAAGCCTTATCGGAACCTGCTTATTAGGGATAATTTATTTAGGGTTTGTTTTCTTAGGTGCTCATTATCAACCCCTTATCGCAAACGTACCTCCAGAGCTGATGCTACCCACAATCGCCTCACACCTCATGGGGAGAAACGCTGTTTTTCTTATTGGTATTATCGTTATTTTTTCATGTCTTACCACCGCTGTGGCCCTTAATAACATCTATGCCCAGTATTTATGCTCATTGTTTAATCTTAAGAAGAACAAATTTCTTTCGATGCTTTGCCTCACGACCTCTCTGTCCTTCACCGTTTCATTGATGGATTTCCGAGGTATTTCCGCATTTCTCACACCAGTTTTGGAACTTTCTTATCCAAGTATTATTAGTCTGACACTTATGAGCATTTGTTTTAAAAGCAACAAAAAATTAAAAATGATTGTATTTTATATAATTCTTGCGTTCATGACATTTTATATATATTTATAAAGGATATTCACATGTACAAAACTCAAAATTCCTTTAAGCCTCTTCTGCTAGCATGCCTTGGAAGTATCCTCATTGGCTCATCGGCTATCTTTGTTCGTTTTTCTGAGCTCGGGCCAGTCACGACCGCTTTTTATCGTATGCTCTTTGCTCTTCCTCTCTTAGCTCTTTGGGTAAGGTGGGAGCGAAAGAAAAGACTTTATTCTAAACTCTTACCAGCTGAAGGTAGAGCAGGCCTCATGTTTGCTGGCCTCTTTTTTGCATTGGATCTTGCTTTATGGAATTGGGCAATCGATCATACCACAATTGTAAATTCTACACTTTTTAATAATACAGCTGTTTTTTTCGTTCCTCTTATCTTGTGGGTTTTCTTTAACGAGAGGCCATCCCTGCGATTTATGATTGCAATCAGCATAGGTTCTGTGGGTTGTTTTTGTCTCCTTGGAGAAAGCTTTTCTCTTAGTTTTAAGAATCTATTAGGAGATGCTGTTGCCTTGGGTTCAGGTATCATGGTTGCCTTGTATCTTATTTCTTTGCAGCGTGTTCGTGGAGGTATTTCGACAGGACTTCTTATGTTCTGGACGGGTTTATCTTCTCTTCTGTTTTTAGCCATTTTGGCCTTGGTTACAGGAGAATCCTTTTGGCCGTTTTCCTATAAAGACGCTATCAGCTTTTTGGGGCAGGCAGTTCTTGTTCATGTTATGGGACAAAGTCTTCTGGCTTATTCCTTGGGGCAAATTCCTGCAACTTATGCAGCACTGATTATGTTCCTGGCACCTGTCACGGGAGCCGTTCTGGGGTGGATTATATATGCGGAAGCTTTAAGCTCTTTTGAAATCCTTGGTATGGTGCTTGTTATGGTCAGTATAGTGTCAGTCCGTAAAAATTTCTGAACAGAAGCTTGATATCCAGATTTTAAGTGGCTCGATTATAAGTAATTGTGTTTGGAAAACGCATATACAACCACGAAGGAATCCCGAAAAGTGGATAGATGTGGAATGGCTCAATCGCATATCATTACCATTCTACTTTTTTATCAACCCTTAAAACGTGCTTGGACGATGAAATAGCTAGGATAGGTGTATCCTATTTATCTGTGGTTATATCTATTGAACGTGACTAACTCGCTCCAACTAGCTTCTTAACTGTCAACTGCGCAAGTTTTTCCCAGAATTTTCGAAAGTTCTCTTTTGAAATATTCTGGGGAGCATAGGCAAAAGCCCCCTCATACTCAATGCCAATAAATGTAATCGATGGATCATAGGATTTGAGGTGGGCCTCCACATTCTTTAAGTGTTTCTTTTTATCATCAACTAAGATCACGACCTTAGGGTAAAAGCCAGGGTTACGAGCTTTGCATTCGTAGTGCGGCCCAACGTGGAGGAGAAGAGCAGTAAGAAGTTCTCCCTTTGAAACATTGTTTTCCCCGTTTGTCGATAAAACGCCGTGGTAAAATATAGGGCGGGTACCTAGATATTCTTTAAAATCAAAAAACTCTGTAACAAGCACATAGCCTTTAAGGCTTTTTGTAAAGTCAAAACCCATTTTTTGCAGCTGATCCCTTCTCAGAAAAATCATCTTATCCGGGAAGTCTTTTATCTTTCCAGCAAGAGAAGAGGTCAGGGCAATAACTTTGACCCCTTTTTGCTGGATGTTTCTGACAATTTTTGCCGTGTCTTTTTCAACCAATTTCTGAGGGACGATTTGAGTTGTTAAAGTAGACATCAAGTCTTTCTGGGAAGGCGTGAGCTTTCCCAAAATTTTCTTATACACATCCACATATTTCTTGAGTGCAGGATAGTAAACAGCCGGATGATCGGGCTGGGTTAAGGTCATATCAATGTCAAAGGCCACTAAAATGTTCTCTGTAGTTTGGGTTTTCAAGGCATCTTCAATTTTAGTTTGGACTTCTTTCATCGTTTTTACTGAAATAATTTCAGCTTTTACTGAAAATCCCGCCACTGTTAAGGCCATTATTGTCACGATCGTTTTCATTAAGCTCTTCATTTTACCCTCATGCTCTGAAATTTAACACTTGTTGTTAAAATATGTCCCAATATATTGCTAAACAGCTTGAGGAAAAAGTACTTTTTAAAGTGCCATGCTTTTTTTCTTGTTCTAGGTTTTAAAGATGCCAGCAAAAAAACATCTTTACTCTAATGTTCCGTGATACTTAAGGGTCGAATTTATATCATTCAGAGGTGAGTTTTATGTCCTGTACGGTAAAGGAATTAGTGAAGATATCTTGGGTCAGCGTCCGACCGCTACATGGGTAAGATGAGGTTAGGCTGCTCAACTAGCCTATTATGGAGCTAATGGTTACCGTTGCTATGAAGAAGAACAGTTGCTGTTATTGCATATTTTCGTCTCACCACCGTGCATGATAGCTTAAATAATTTTCTTAATAATGCTCTAAATAAGTTAACTAAAAAATAAAACCAATATAAATCTTCTTCAAAAGGGTCTCTTATACCCTTTCCTTATCCGGCAAGAAGTCCCCACCTGGGCTTCACACCCTGCTCCCCTGCCAGGGTATCATAAGCTGGATTGCTTCGGAGCTTACGTTCCTCGCAATGACAACCGTAGACGTACAAATTTATTTGTAGGCTATAGTTTTGAGACAAAGCTTTTGTTTGTCATTTATATGCCGATTCATTGACACTGACTTTCAAAACGGCATGTTGTTCTTGAATTCTTAAGGAAGCCTCTGTCCCTAATGGCATAATATCATTATAAAGCCCATGACCAAAGCGACACGAATACACAACGGGGATATCGATCTTTCTTGGCAAGAGGAAGTGCTTAACAAAATCATCCATTGGCCCCTTCGTGGCTAGTAGAGAATCTTCATGCTCTTCTACAGGATTATGTCCAACAATAATGGCTTTTGCTTCATCAAAAATGCCTGTACGCATCAGGTTCACCAAACGACGGTTAAGCCTTTTGCCATCTTCAGGGGTGTCTTCAAAAAAAACAAATCGATCGGTGCCTTTAAGGGCTGTTTTTGTCCCGCTGTGATTCTCAATTATTGAAAGATTGCCACCCATAACACTGCCCGTAATGGGTGTATCCATGTAGCCAGCTCCAGGATGAATAACCTCAAACGTGTATTCCAGATGAGTTACTTCACCCTTGAGAATTTTTAGAATGGTCCCTAATGCAGCTTCGCTGTTCACCTTTTCGTGAGTTTCTTGATAAAACTCTTTTCCTAATCCTAGAACTGGTCCATGAAGGGAGGGCCATCCCCACGTTGCCACAAGCAAATGTAAAGCCGTGATGTCACTAAATCCAATAATAAGCTTGGGGCGCGGGGGAGGTAAGAAACCCCTCTGCTCCAAAATAGCTACAATCTCCGCTGCTCCAAAACCTCCAAGCAAAGGCCATAAAGCCTTAGAATTTCCCTCAAGAGCCTTTACAAAGTAGTTAGCACGTTCTTCATCAGAATTAGCGTAATATCCATAGCGAGAGGACTCCTTATTAAATGTTCCTTCGAACAAAGAGGCCTCCAGATCATGCTCCTTGATCAATTTCTTGACTTCATGTTCATGGCTAGCCGTAAGAGGCCCACTAGACGGAGCAATGATTTCTACTGTATCGCCCTTAGTCAAGAATTCCCATGTAGGGCTGTGTAGAACGATTTTATGGAGGGTTTGATTCACTTGTTCCTCATTCATTGCTAATAGGCCATTTCCTTTGTCAAAAATAATGCTTGTCATAACAAAAAGAAATAACTTTCTCATTTTCTTGGAGGCAAGGCGTTTTAGACACTTATCGTAAGTTGGGTGTTCATCGCGCTGGCGCCCCCGAGAATATCAAAAACGCGTCTGATAAACTGATACGGAGTAACGATCATCAAAAAACATCTGTACCCTATAGCCAATATGGTCTAAACCTTCTGATAACTGAACACTTATACCTGAACACTTATAACTGAACATTGATGATGCATCTCTCCTTTTCTCCTCACCCTTTTGTGATTTGGCTTCAGCATTTTCCTCCAGAAGCCCTAACCCTTGTGATGCTGCTCAGCTGTGGCCTGGTCATTTTACTGATGATGCGTTTTTTTGGGGCGGTGGGGCTGATGGTCTACAGCTCAATTGCCATAATTGTGGCGAACCTTCAGGTTCAGACGGTCACAAAATATAGTTTTTTTCATGAGCCTGTTGCTCTTGGCACAATTGTCTTTTCTTCCATTTTTATTGTGAGCGGTATTTTGACTGAATATTATGGAGCAGCACAAGCCCGTAAAGCCGTATGGCTAAGCTTTACGGCCCTGTTCCTTATGGCAGGCTTTATGTTGATGACCTTAGGCTATAAACCGGTGAGTGGATGTCATGCAGCCCACGACGCCATGTGCACTCTTTTTTTGCCCACGCCCGCCTTATTTGTTGCAGGTCTCATTGCTTATGCAACAGGTCAATTAAATGATATCTGGATTTTTGCAACTCTTTCTCGACTGACGCGGGGGAAGTTCCTCTGGTTCCGATCCTTCCTTGCAACCCTTATTGGCGCCTTTTTAGATAACTTGATTTTTAGTGTCTTAGCTTGGATCGTTTTTTCACCCCATCCCTTGTCCTGGAGGACAGTCTTTCTTACCTATGTGTTAGGGACTTATATCTTGCGGGTGTTCGTAGCCATTGTAGGGGTTCCCTTTATTTATTTAGCCCGTCTCATGGTAAGGAAATGATCTGTGTTTAATTTCGAAATAACATACCGTTCTCCCGCATCAAAAGCTCGTTTGGGCATGCTCTCCACGCCTCACGGTATCGTGGAAACTCCTGCCTTTATTTTTTGTGCGACAAAGGCCGCGATTAAAGGGGCAACGCCTCAACATATGCGCCAGGAAAAGACGCAAATCATTCTCTCTAATACTTATCATCTGATGCTCCAACCGGGCCCTGAGATTGTGGAACACATGGGAGGACTTCACACCTTTATGGGATGGGAGGGGCCTATGTTGACCGATTCTGGGGGCTTTCAAATTTTCAGTCTCGGCCATGGATCCGTTGCAGAGGAAGTCAAAGGACGGCGCGGGTCCACGCGGCCTAAAAGTCTACTTACGATTAATGAAGAAGGGGCCACCTTTAAATCATACATTGATGGGAAACGCCATACCCTAACTCCTGAAAAGTCAATTCAAGTCCAGCGATCTTTAGGGGCGGACCTTATTGTTGTGTTAGATGAATGCACCCCCTTTCACGTCGATAAGGCTTACACGGAACAATCCATGCACTTAAGCCACCGCTGGGCGGAGAGAAGTCTTAGAGAATTTCAAAGTGTGCCCGAGGGCATGCAGGCCCTTTATGGCATTACCCAGGGGGGTGTTTACCCCGACCTGCGGCGCCAGAGTGCAGACTTTGTGAATAGCCTTCCCTTCTTTGGTCATGCTGTAGGGGGATCTCTGGGGGCGGATAAAACACAAATGGCGGAAGTTGTTGAGATGGCTATGGAGCCCTTAGATCCGGAGCGGCCTGTTCATCTTTTGGGAGTGGGGGGCGTCAGCGACATTTTTTATGGCGTTACCCAAGGGATTGACACCTTTGACTGCGTCCACCCGACGCGTCTCGCCCGTCATGGGGGCGCACTTGTGCCCGCAAACCTCTGGAAATCTTTGGGTGAGGATCCGCGGGGGCGGGAGCATATGAATTTGCGGAATGCCCGTTTCCGAGCGGACCCTCGCCCCATTGATGAAACGTGTGGATGTCAAACCTGTCAGACCTTTTCTCGTAGCTATCTTCATCATTTGCTTAAGGCGGGGGAGCTTATCGTCATGCATGCCTTAACGATCCATAATGTGCATTTCATGAACCGCCTCCTCACGGCTATTCGGGAAGCAATTGCTAAGGATCAGCTGGAAGATGCAAAAAAATACTGGGTAGGTTAAGGATTTTTTAACCCATTCAACAAATAATATAGTAATATATAAAAAAATAAAACTTAAGGGAGATCATGACATGAAACGAACAGCTTTTGCTTTAGCAATCCTCCTCCTACCCTTTTCCCCAGGAGTAATGGCTGTGCAGGCGCAAATGAAAACACCTGCACCTCTTACAGGCGAGACCCCAGAATGCAAAAAAAACTATGATGCCTGTGCTGCAGCAAAAACTAAAGCAACACGCCCTCAAGCGACGTCACAAGATTTTAGCGATTGCGAAACTGCTTGTGAAGCAGCAAAAAATGTATGCGTACCAAATCGTGCGGTAAAAGGTCAAATAGAAAAAGGAAGGCCTGAGTCTCATTTTACTATGGCTGCAACATATAGATTATATTGTAAGAAACAACAAAAAAATAAATCAGCAAAGAAATAATCTCTATTTTATACGCTACTCGGTGCCATTCCCTGCGGTAGCGTGGATCCCCTCCAGCTATCTATGATAAATACTTTCTTATGGAATCCCGCCACAGCAGGCAATGTTGGTGGTTGAGGCATATTTCTCCTTATTCAAAGGCCGGGTCAATTATACCTGAAAGTTTAATATGGACAATAAACAACAAAAAAATTTATTGACAAAACTTTTATTCTTCGGGAGAATGAGATAACTGATTTTGTCATACCAGATATGTTAAAATCAGTATGCTCAACAACAATAAGGAGAAAAAAATGGGCAAACCTGCATTAAAACCGAGATGGGAACCCTGGGAAAATACCTGTGTTCAAATAGCATTTAAACAAAAAATTCAACATAAAGTCATGGCTGTTGCTTTAGGAAGAACGGTCTCATCTGTGAGCAAGAAAATAAGCACTCTAGGTCTGAGGTCTCCCTCTTCTTTACGAGGGAAGGTTAAGGGACAAAGTTCATTTCTCACTAAGAAGGGGAAAACACCCTTGGATCTGGCAAGGATGACTGAAATTCTTAAAGTCTATGCTCCCTTAAGGTGTTTTCAAGAAGGGCATCTTGCCTTACAGAAAGGCTGCTGGACCCAGTCTCCATCAACTGTATGGGATAACCCAGGAAAGGAAGCCTACCTAGATCCCATACATTATCATGATTTTCCTTTTTCTTTTGTAAAACCGCTTGATTTTGTCCCTTCGGATGAAGCTCTTTCTCAAGAAATTGATTCTAAAAGAGTTCCTGGAGACCCAGCTTATGTACCGCTCTATTACCTCGATCAATGGGCAGTCTCAGAAGGGTTTCATAAAATAAAAGGTGCTTTGCAAGAGAAGGGCCTCTCCTATTGGAAAGAGGGAACCTATTTTTCCCAAACGCAGCTTTTAATGCATGTGAATCGGCTGCGGTTTAAGCACAACCTGCAACCCATTGCCCTTGCTGAGGAAGAATAAGAACCGCCGACTTGAATGTTAGATGATCGCGGCAAGCGTTTGGAATAGGCCGAGAACAGCCCACCGTAGGGGGGGAGAGACCACTCGGGTCATTCTGTCTAAGCCCAACAATAAAGAAATATAGACCACTATGTACAAACCATTGCCCAGTATAGACCACATAAAGAAAAGAGAGGAGAGGATGAGAAGAGGGCTCATCATGAAGGCCGTCTGCAGATGAAGCTTTCCTCTCGCAAAAACCGATTTTCTTTTGCAAAGTCCCGTTCGTTCTTTTTCCATAAGCAAAAGATCATTGAGGATCAAAAGTCCTGAGGAAAGAAAACTCAATCCTATACCTAAGCTCGCCGATGAGGCTAATAGGTTGAACAACCAAAAAAAGGGACGCAAAGCAAGCAAAAAAGAGAAAAGCCGGGAGTAATCTCGGGGGATATAATGTATGTGTTCCGCATTTTTCAGGGCCCGTGCTTTTTGTAAGACCCTCCACTTAGGGCACACAACAAGGGCCTTACGAGAAACTTGCCAGACTGATGTATCAACAGATGAATCTCCCGCATAATCGAAACCTTGGCGTCCAAATCGCTCGCAAAGCGCTTTCCCTTTCTGATGGCCTGTCATATTGATCTTTCCGTTGCTTCCTATGACATCTTGAAAGATACCCAGATGATCGGAAATTTTCTGAGCCAATCTTTGATCTGTTCCTGTGGCGAGAATAAGAGGGCGCCCTTCCTTTTGAGCAAAGGCTAAAAGCTGTTTATTGTAGGGGAGGGTAGCTAAGTTCACCTCAGCGTGTTCCACAAGTTGGGCTTTTGCATAAGCGCGTCCCTTTAAAAACCAAAAAGGGAGACGCAAAAGAATCAAAGGTTTTCGGGTGAGGAGAGAAACCATCATTTCATGAAACGTATCTGTATGGATGAGGGTGCCATCTAAGTCTAAAACAAGGGGGATAAGCGTATATATGGGACGCTGAGAGGTTAACAACACTTATGACCTTGATGAACTAGCCGTCTCTTATTCCAGAGAACGCACCCCATGAATAGGACGAGAAAGGCGTAAAGAAGATACTCGTAGCCAAAAAAAGCGGCGGTTAGCATACCCACGACAGCCCCTACGGCCAGTTTAAAAAGGGTCCATGAAGCATGATGGGTGTGAATTTGATAGGCCATAAACCCTAAGGTCACAAGGCCAAACCCAATGGTAATGGGAAAGAAAAACGTGTGGATATCAATCAGCTCAATCCCTATAATGCTTAAAAATCCTGCATAGAGGGGAAGGCACATAGGACAACCCATACAAGATAGGAGAGAGAGTGCGACTGTTCCCGCTCCGCTAAAAACATCGCCCCATCGCTTCATCATAATGTCCCATCTTAATGTCTATAGTTAGAAGGTAAGAACTTTTACGCCCTATTTCAAGGGAAAAGAAATAAATAGCCTTCTTTTGAAGCTGGCTCTGGTGTTTTAAATTTGCTTAGTCCGGGGCAATCCCACCTATACGAGGAAAGGGCATGGAATGAGAGTGCCGAGGACGTTGGCTTTAAATCCCGGCTCGAGGCCGGGATGACATCTTCAGGGGTTTTTCCCGCTACAATTAGGGTCTATTCTCTCTACAGTAAGTCCCTGGGCAGCTTAAAGAGTGTCTGCTATGAAGACACTTTCCTCTCCGTTGTCGTCCCGGCCTTGAGCAGGGATCTTGTTCTTACTTCAAGAGAAATAAAGAAGAGTTATTGCCCACAAAAAAAGCCTTTCTCCGCTACCGCAAGGAAAGGCTTTTCTCGGTTTATGAAAGCTTAGATTTAAAAGACGTCATATAGACCATCAAATAAATGCCTACCTAGCTGGATTGCCGCATTTGCTTCTGCTACGATGCGCGCTGTTTCTTGCTGTACTGCAGCCGCAAGTTGTACTTGTGCCTCAGGGGGGAGGCGACAAGCTAAAAATCTTTTACCACGAGGGCCCGCAAGTACAAAAACTATACATAAAAATCTATTAAATTTCAAAATTGATAAGTGTACTAAATTTTATGCTTCAGGTACTTGTGTTGCAACTAATTTCCAATTGGGATCTGTATTTTTAAGAGAGCGGGCGAACGTCCAAATATCCGTGACGGTTATATACTGGTCCGGATCTCCTTCGAGAACTTTGCCTTTCGCATTTTTCGTGACAAGGCATTGTTCAGAGATAAATCGTACGGTTATATAAACTTTCCCTTTTTCCTCTCGATTATCGATTATTTCTGCCGTCACCACACGTGCAATATCAACTTCAAGTTTTTTCTTGGATGTTTCTCTTTTTTCTATGGCATCTTCAAAAGTTTCAAGAAGAGGCCCTTCCAAAAGTTTTTCAAGGACGTGTTTGTCGCCCGCTGCATAGGCTTCAACAATTTTGTGAAAGGCAATGGAAGCGCCTTGTAAGAAACGATCCTCTTCCATAAGGGTGGGTTCTTCTTTTTCATCTTCTGTCTTTTTTGCATCCTGGGACTTAGGAGAAGGGGCAGATCGTGCTCTGATAGGGATGACCGAATCATCTTCTATTGATTTTCTTTTGCGAATAGGTTTCTCCGCATCGTGGGTTCCGAGGACTGCCCAAAGTCTGTATCCTAAGAATCCTGCGATCGCTGCAAGAAGTATGAGATCTAAAAAAGCCATTTTTTATCCTTTCCTTCTTTCTTTTATACAGGAAGGAGTTGCGTTTGTCATGGGTGCGATTAAAAGTATGAGTTTTTTGTAAATTCTTCCCAACGGGCGTCATGCTCCTTTAGGCGGGAAACTAGGAAATCCTTGGTTCAAACACATCATGAGTTTCGGTATTTAGGAGTATTTCAAGGCTACCTCGGGGTCCCCAAAGAGTGTCTAAAATCCCAGGATGATGGCCGTTTTGGGGGAGGAGATCAAAAAAGCTCACTTTTTATCACACCATTTGTTATCTCAGGCTTGCATATTCTAAAAATATTGTTATGATAGGGAAAATTTTTGACTGGCAAACAGAAGTGGGCCCTGACCCACTTTTTTTATTGAATGATTAGAAAAAAGAATGAGTATAGAGCAAAGCATTGAAAATATGATTACGCCTTCCCTCCGTGAGAAAGGGTTTAGGGTTGTTCGTGTTCAACTGCAAGGTTCGAAAGGAAAAACGCTTCAGATTATGATTGAACGTTTGGACGAAATTGCCATTACAGTTGATGATTGCGCAATCGTGAGTCGAACGGTTTCTGTTTTGCTTGATGTAGAAGATCCTATTCATGAGCCATACACATTAGAAGTGAGTTCTCCTGGTATGGATAGGCCACTCATTAAAAAAGATGATTTTGAGCGCTTTGTGGGTTCCATGATTAAACTCGAGCTTACAACACCTTATGAAGGGCACCTGCGGTTTCAGGGTCTTTTGAGGGGGATTGAAGAGGATAA
The DNA here is from genome assembly GCA_013815465.1 of Alphaproteobacteria bacterium. Classification (GTDB taxonomy): domain Bacteria; phylum Pseudomonadota; class Alphaproteobacteria; order UBA9655; family UBA9655; genus UBA9655. The sequence goes on from JACDGE010000031.1 coordinate 11,613, forward strand.
AGTAAAAATTGAGCTAGATCCAGAAAAGGAAGTTGCAGAGATTGCCTTTTCTGACGTAAAAAAGGCTAAGCTTATTCCTGATTATGATAATGTACAGGTTAAGGTGAGGAAAAGATGACGGAAACATACACAGGTCCTGGTAGTCGCGAACTTTTATTGGTTGCAGAAACTGTCGCTCGCGAAAAATCCATTGAAAAGGATCAAGTCCTAGAAGCGATGGAAGAAGCTATCCAAAAGGCCGGGCGTTCTAAATATGGTTATGAACACGATATTAGAGCCAAAATAGACCGCAAAACAGGAGAAATAACGCTCCTGCGATGCAGAGAAATTGCGGAGGAAATTGAAAATCCCGTCACTCAAATAACTCTTGCCGAAGCACAAGCCATTGATCCAGCTCTTAATATGGGAGAGTTCTTAATCGAGCTTTTGCCGCCGATCGATTTTGGACGGGTCGCAGCTCAAACAGCAAAGCAAGTCATATTCCAAAAAGTGAGAGATGCGGAGCGGCACCGTCAATATCAAGAATATAAAGATCGTATTGGTGATATCACCAGTGGGATTGTTAAGCGTATTGAATTTGGAAACGTGTTTATTGAATTAGGGCATGCTGAAGCCTTGCTCCGCCGCGATGAAATGATACCACGAGAAAATTTCCGTGTAGGGGACCGGGTGCGTGCTTATATTTTTGATGTCAGAGAAGAACCACGCGGCGCACAAATCTTTGTTTCTCGTACACGTCCTGAATTTATGGCGAGCCTTTTTACGCAAGAAGTCCCTGAAATTTATGATGGAGTTATTGAAATAAAATCAATTGCTCGAGATCCAGGAAGCCGTGCAAAAATTGCGGTTACATCATCAGATCCTTCTCTTGATCCAGTAGGCTCGTGTGTGGGAATGAGAGGAAGCCGCGTTCAAGCTGTCGTTTCTGAGCTTCAGGGAGAGAAAGTAGACATTATTCCATGGTCAGGGAATCCCGCAACTTTTGTTGTCAATGCGCTTGCGCCTGCGGAAGTCGCAAAGGTCGTTCTTGATGAGGAAAATCAGCGGATTGACGTCGTTGTTTTGGAAGAACAACTCAGTCTAGCCATTGGACGACGGGGGCAAAATGTTCGTTTGGCCTCTCAACTTACAGGCTGGAAAATTGATATTTTGACCGAAGCTCAAGAATCTGATCGTCGTAATGAAGAAATGAAACTACGCTCACAACTGTTTGTCGAAGCTCTGGATGTGGATGAAATGATTGCCCATCTTCTCATTGGTGAAGGATTTACCAAAGTCGAAGAGGTTGCTTACATAGAACTGAGCGAACTTTCAATAATTGAAGGTTTTGACAAAGATTTAGCTGAAGAACTGCAAAATCGAGCAAAAACCTATCTCGATGCTCAAACACGTCATTTGACAAAGCGCATAAAGGAGCTCAAAATAGCTTCAGACTTAAAATTATTAGATGGATTGGATCTCGATATTCTTGTTGTTCTTGGGGAAAAGGGAATTACAACCCTTGACAATTTGGGCGATTTGGCTGGGGATGAGCTCCTGGAGCTTTTACCGTCGGGACGTCTTACGGAACAACAAGCTCAAGAAATTATTATGGCGGCCAGGGCACACTGGTTTAAGTCAGACGCAGACACATCAATGGAAAGTTAATTTATGACAGATAGGGATGACAAGACAGATAACAAAACCGAAGAGAAAAAGCCTTTAACGCTTTCTTCTAAAACCCTAACTTTAAAAAAAGGGGGTGAAGGGAATCAAGTGCGTCAAAGCTTTACTCATGGTCGCTCAAGAACTGTCACTGTAGAAGTTAAGAAAAAAAGAGTTTTCATTCCTGGCCAACATAAAGGAGGTGAACGAACATCAGCAGATGGGAAACCCCTTAGTAGCGCGGGTCTTACGACACAACAAATTAATGAAAGACTCAATGCTATACATGGCGCCATGCAAACACAAGTCATCGAGTCTGAACGCACACGCCAAGAAGTCATAAGTGAACAAACTCGCCTTAAGCAAGAAGATATTAAAGCACAACTCGCTAAAGAAGAAGCCGCGCGTTTAGAGGAAGACTCACCAGCGCTTTCGACAGCTCCAGCACAAACAAATTCGCAAGAAATTTTAGAAGTGCCTCCATCTGACATGGCCATAAAGAAAAAAACTGTCTATTCTTCCTATGCGGATGAAGAAGAAGAGGCTTTGCGCCGAGGCAAGGGTGAAGTAAAGGTTAAGACTCCTACTGTTGTGAGAAAAGGTGAGGCTCGCCGACGTAGCGGTAAACTTACTGTAAACCAAGCCTTAAGGAGCGATGAAGACAAACCGGGACGTAGTCTCGCTTCAATGAGAAGATTGCGTGAAAAGCGCAAGATGGCAGGTCAGGAAAAGCCCCCGCAAAAAGTTATTCGCGATGTTGTGATCCCGGAAGTTATCACTGTTCAAGAACTTTCAAATCGCCTTGCTGAGAGGGGAGCTGATGTTATTAAGGCATTGATGAATATGGGTGTTATGGCCACCATTACCCAATCAATTGATGCAGATACAGCGGAACTTGTTGCCACTGAATTTGGTCATCAGGTCAAAAGAATTTCTGAATCCGATATTGAGATAGGGCTGCATCTCGAAGAAGATAAGGTTTCCGAGCTCTTACCTCGTTCACCTGTTGTTACAGTTATGGGACACGTTGATCACGGCAAAACCTCTCTCCTCGATGCCTTGCGCAAAACGGATGTGGTCGCGGGTGAAGCAGGGGGCATTACGCAGCATATTGGTGCGTATCAAGTCAGTTTAGGTTCACATCAGAAAATTACATTTATTGATACACCTGGGCATGCTGCATTTACAGAAATGAGAGCACGAGGAGCTAATGTCACAGACATTGTTATTCTCGTTGTTGCGGCTGATGATGGCGTTAAAGACCAGACCATTGAAGCTATACGCCATGCAAAGGCTGCTAAAGTTCCCATTATTGTTGCCATTAATAAAATCGATAAACCGGACGCCGATCCAGAACGAATCCGTAATATGCTTATGCAGTATGAGATTTTCCTTGAAAAGGTTGGTGGAGATACCATGGATGTGGAAGTTTCTGCAAAACAAGGTACAAACCTAGATAAGCTAGAGGAGACGATTCTTCTACAAGCCGAAATTTTAGAGCTTAAAGCAAATCCCAACAGATTTGCTGAAGGTGCAATTATTGAGTCAAGACTTGAAAGGGGCAAGGGCATTGTTTCTACTGTTCTCGTGCAAAAGGGAACTTTAAAAGTGGGAGATCTGTTTGTAGCCGGTGCCGAATATGGGCGCGTCCGTGCTCTCATAGACGACCATGGCAATGCAATTGATCAGGCGGGCCCCTCTGTCCCTGTGGAAGTTTTAGGCTTCAATGGCGCGCCTATGGCTGGAGATGATTTTGTTGTTGTTGACAATGAAAACAAGGCCCGTGAAATTTCCGAGTTCCGTCAACGGCGCGCACGCGAAGCAAAATCTGCTATTTCTGCGCGCGGAACAATGGAAGAAATGTTTACAAAAATTGCAGCAGGCGAAATCAAAGAGCTTCCTCTTATCATTAAATCCGACGTTCAAGGTTCGATGGAAGCGATTAGCAGCAGCTTGGGCAAGCTTTCAACGGACGAGGTAAAGGTCAATATTTTGCACTCCGCCGTTGGTGAAATTACAGAAAGTGATGTCACGTTAGCAAAAGCCTCTCAAGCGATGATTATTGGTTTTAATGTGCGTGCCAATCCTCAGGCAAGGGACGCTGCACGGCAAGACGGGATTGAAATTCGCTATTATTCAATTATTTATGATGTGGTTGATGAAGTAAAAGCCAACCTTGGTGGTCTCTTAGCCCCAACTTTGCGTGAGAAATATCTTGGTTCTGCAGAGATTCGTGACGTCTTTAACATCACGAAGGTGGGTAAAGTCGCAGGTTGTATGGTTTCAGATGGTATTGTAAAGCGAGGGGCTAAAGTCCGTCTCTTAAGAGATAATATTGTGATCCATGAGGGCAGCCTCAAGACCCTTAAACGCTTCAAGGACGAAGTCAAAGAAGTGCGCGAAGGGTATGAATGTGGTATGGCCTTTGAAAGCTATAATGATATCAAAGTAAGCGATACGATCGAGTGCTTTGAGATCGAAGAAATTATACGGACTCTGGACTAATGCGAACTGCAAAGCCGCCCACCCAGCGGCAATTACGTGTGGGGGAAGAGGTTCGTCATATTTTGGCTCAGTCCTTTTCCTTTAGGCACTCTGGCGATCCTTTGTTGGATCGATCCACCATCACCGTTACGCAAGTTCGCATAAGCCCCGATCTTCAAAATGCGACTGTTTATATCGTTCCTTTAGGGGGAGAACATCTTAAAGAAATTTTGAGCGTCCTTAAAGAAAGATCATGGTTCTTTAGAAAAGAAGTCGCTCGTCAACTCAAAACCCGTGTCGTTCCCCGTCTTTCTTTTCAAGCTGACCTTTCTTTTGATGAAGCTCAACGTATTGATTTACTCTTAAAATCTGAGAAAGTTAAAAGGGATGTCGAAGGAGAAGAGTAGATAGCGTCACGATAATTTTGATTTGGCTTATTCCCCCATCGGTTGTTTTTGCGAGACCCCCAGTACTCTTCAGGCGGAAAAATAAGCTATAATTCTCCTTACTCATTGTTATTATGCTGTGTCAGAGTCTAAAATACAAGAAAATCAATAGCTTAATTTTAAGTACATTGAGGGCATCCCATTACCCCGCATTTTTTTTAAAAAAGAATTATTTTTTCAGGGTGTTAACCATTTGGTAACTTTTTTAACCCATACTTTCCAACATTCAAAAACGAATAAACGATAAATATGGAGACTATCATGCAAAAAAACTTCTTTTCAGAGACGCTAAACCTTGTAAGCCAAACCCTTCCCTTCCTAATGATTACAGTGACGTTTATCTCGATTGCCTATGTATATGGCCATACCGCACCTTTAATGACGGCCGAGAATGCCTTTGAGGCCTCAAAAATTGATTTAAGTCGTTTATTATAATTTTGGTTAAGGGAAGAACCGGGATCCCAAGGGCGGGCAAGGGTCTTTGGTTAAAAAAAGGGGGAGGTCATCGGACCTCCCCCTTTCACTGAGTCGTACTATTTTATTTTAATCAACTTTTTCCTGATCAGTACCTTCATTCTTTACATCAGTTGTGATCCCCGTTTGCTCTGTCGGAGTATCTGTAACTGCAGCCGTATCTTTCTTTTCATCTAACGTAATTTCTAATGTGACCTTGACGTCTTTAAACCATGTCCAAGGTTTGAAAAAAGAATAACCAGATAAAGCTTCTGTGTTCTCAACTACTTTCTCTAGGGGAGAAGAATTCACTGGAGTAGAGGAAGACTCAGTTTTTTCTTCAACTGGGATCTCGTCTAAGCCAGTGATCAATGGAGTAGAGGAAGTCGTTTCTACTTTTTCAGTCTTCTCTGTCGTCGTAAACCATCCAGCGAACCAAGACACAGCTGTTGCTTCTTCCTTCGTTAAGGAATCTGAAGTTGGGATTGTGGGTTGAGACTTTTCTTTCTTTCTTGACAGTGCAGCCTTCTTTAATTCTGCTGCGGCTAGTTCAGCAGCTGCTTTATCCCCCTCACTTGCATTTGTTTTAAAGCCACCCATCATTTGTAGAACAAGCTGAGGATCGATCATGCTTTGTGTTAGAATATCTACCTCTGTTACCTCTTCCTTTATGTCTTCCTTTACAGTTTGTGTGATAGGAATAGCCCCGTTATCGTCTCTTTCAGGGTCCATCATAGCCAAAGTTTCTGAGCCTGCGACCATTAAACCTAGAGCGAGTGTACTTGTGAGTGTTAAGAATTTCATTTTAGTCTCCCTGTTGTTAACTCTTTAAAATTATCATAAAATTTTATAGATACCAAATAGATTTATTTCCATGTTTTCAATATAAAAGGAAATAAAAAAATCTTATGAAGACTGAATACTCGGATTAGATGGAGAAACTTCAAGACACCTATCTTTAATGCTCACGACCTGTCCTGTGACGAGTGTGCCAGGGGTTGCCGGATGGGTCATTAGAACTTTGAGAAAATGCTCACTGTGACCTTGGGTTTCAGTTTCAAGTAAGACGCTTACTTCTCGCCCTATAAAGCGGGCAAGGGTTTTATCAAGGTTTTGAAGGCCGGCCTCTCGAAGGCGAGCGGCCCTTTCCTTAATCACCGGTCCTTTGACTTGAGGCATGCGGGCTGCAGGGGTTCCCTCACGGGGAGAATAGGGAAAGACATGAAGGAAACTGAGATCGCATTCTTCAATGATACGCAAGGTATTCTCAAACATTTCATCCGTTTCGGTCGGGAATCCGGCGATAATATCGGCACCAAAAGTCACATCAGGCCGAAGACGCCTTAGGTGTTCACAAATGCGGATGGCATCATCTCGTAAGTGGCGGCGCTTCATGCGTTTGAGGATCATGTCGTCTCCAGCCTGTAGGCTGAGATGGAAGTGCGGCATAAGGCGCGTTTCTCGCTCGAAGGTCAGGAGAAGATCTTGATCCACCTCAACCGGATCAACTGATGAGATGCGCAGGCGGGGTAATTCGGGGAGTTGAGCCAAAAGGCGCTTAACGATTTGCCCCAGAGTCGGCTTTCCTGGAAGATCAGCACCATAAGCCGTAATGTCAACACCTGTGAGGACGATTTCTTTGAAACCTTTCTCCAAAAGAATGCGGGATTGATCTACAATGACACCCAAGGGGACACTGCGACTGTTTCCTCGGCCATAGGGGATGATACAAAAGGTACAGCGATGATCACAGCCATTTTGAACCTGGATAAACGCGCGAGCGCGACCGTCAAAGCCTGCAATCAGATGTTCAGCTGTTTCCTGCACAGACATAATATCATTGATAATCACCCGTGCATGTTCGGAGGACGGCTCAAAATATTTTTGTTCCATTTTCTCTGTATTGCCAAGGACTCGGTCAACTTCGGGCATTTGGGCGAATGAATCGGGATTAATTTGGGCCGCACATCCAGTCACGATAATTTTTGCATGAGGGTTTTCTCTGCGACATTTACGGATGGCTTGGCGTGCTTGCCGCTCGGCTTCCGCTGTAACAGCACACGTATTAAAAATGATAGCGTTCTCTAAGCCTGCTTTTTGAGCATTTTCCCGAATCACTTCCGATTCATAGGCATTGAGGCGACATCCAAAGGTCACAACATCTGTGGTCATGGGAATTTAAGGGTTCCTTTAATGATAAATAATGAAATATGAGTTTAAACTTAATATTCGAAGTGTACAAGGTCCTGGTCTAAAAAAGTTCTAATTTTTAATCTTCTATATAATGTACATAACCTTCTTTGCTGTAATTTAAAACTTTTTGATCTCGTGTCATAAGAGGAACATCTAAAACTCTGGCAGTAGACACGATAATGCGATCAGGAGCTAAGCGCAAAAGTTGGTGACGGGAGCTAGAAGTGGCTAAAGCATCCTGAGTGATGACCTTCGAACCGTCAGTAATTTGACACCCAAAATGAGCTTTGGCAACTGATTTTTTCCCACCTTTTTACAACACTCTTTTTTTGCGGCCGAAAATAATTGACAATATATAAAATATACACTAAACATTTTGTTAAATATATTTTTATATAGGTATATGTTTAAATTTTAAGTTAAGGAGTATTACGCATGTTTAAATTTACAC
>JACDGE010000007.1 GCA_013815465.1 Alphaproteobacteria bacterium
TTCTAAATTTTCTAAAACACACTTACGAAAATCTACACTGTAAGCCATTTATTTCTCCCGACTTTTTATTCTTATTCTAGGAGAGCAGCTTACACTATTTTAGTCCATAAATAAAGTGAATTTGCTATAACTCACTATATCGTATTAGATAGATGTTTGATCGTGGGTAAGGATACCTCCCCCCTTGTGGAAGAGGCCGCCCATAGGGCGGGTGAGTGACTCCTCCCCGCGAAGAGGCGCCCCTACGCGAAGCGGAGACTCTTTAGATATCCCTGTCATGACGACAGACTATAAAAAATTTGGTATAAAAACAGCGGGTAAGGGATCTTTATCTTAACTCCAGCAAAAACCGTTCTTACAAAGCTGGTTGCTGCTGTCTCCGACTGAGATAGGTATAAACCACGGGGATAACGAATAAAGTAAAGATCGTCCCGATTGTCATGCCTCCCACGATAACAAGTCCAATTTGTTCACGGGTTTCCGCACCTGCACCACTGGAGTAAGCCAAAGGAATGGCGCCAAAAACCATTGCAAATGTCGTCATAAGGATAGGCCGTAAGCGCAAACGGGAAGCCTCAATTACGGCTTCATAGGGCGATTTTCCGGTCTCTTGCAGTTTATTCGCAAAATCCACGATCAGGATTCCGTGTTTTGTAATCAAGCCAATCAACGTGACAAGACCAATTTGACTGTAAATATTTAAGGTTCCATTTGGCACAATCCACAGGGTAAAGACAGCCCCTGCTAGTGAGAGAGGTACACTCAAGATGATAACAAAGGGATCGATAAAGCTTTCAAATTGCGCTGCCATCACCAAGAAAATAAACGCGATCGCAAGGCCAAAAATGAGATAGATCGTATAGCTTTCTTTAAGGAAGTCACGGGTTTCTCCAGAGACTGTTGTTTGATAGCCACCGGGCAGAAGTTTATCTGCTACCGTTTCAATATCACTCAGAACTTGTCCCAAACCATAACCCTGATTTAGGGTGGCATCAAGAGTGACAGCCCGCATTCCCTCAAAGTGTCTGATTTCAGGTGTGGTTGTTATAGAAATAATGTCTACGATATCGGAAAGGGGAACGAGGGTTTCTTTATTATCTTTGGTTGTCCCTCGCACTTTCATCTCTAAAATATGCTTGGGCGATTGCCGGAAATTCTCACCAATCCACACTTTTACAGGATATTGCTTACTTTCTCTTTCAAAAGTAGTTGTCCGTCTTCCCTTAATCAATATCTCTAACGTTTGAGCGATGAGCTCAGGATCAATCCCTAAAGTTATAGCCTTGTCCACGTCAATTTTAACTTTGTAGTCTTGACCTGGTTCTCCCATATCGGGTTGTGCATAACTAATGCCTGGGTGTCTGGTCATCGCAGCCCAGACCTTTTGCATTTGAATTTGCAAGTCTTCATAAGAGTGGCTCGTTTGAATCACAAAGGAAAGATCAGTGGCGGTTCCTCCTCCGCTGCCAATAGGTGATTTGCTCCTACATTTCGTGCGAACCTGCAGTCCAATAATTTTTTCTAGCTCAGGCGTAATCAATTCCTTAATCGCATTGCAGCTGCGGTCTCTTTTCTCCCAGGGTACCATCGTATTTTGGGAATAAGTCATATCCCCAACTTGTACCACCGTCATACGCTTTTCAAGCTCGGGAACAGAACCCAGAACCTGATCCATTTGCAAAGCATATTTATCAACATATTTGAGGGTTGCCCCATAGGGAGCATCCGCATAGGTATTGAGAACTCCCTGATCTTCACGTGGCATGAGCTCTGTTTTAAGCTGGTACGCCAAATAAACACCGATGAGGACAACAGACAAAGCGCCACAAACAACCCAGAGTCGTTTCATGAGGATAGAAGATAAAACCCTCGCATAGTTTTTGTCTAGTTTATCCAACCACTCTCCGGTCTTCTCAGAAAATTTCTGATAGGAGCGTTTCAACCAATTCCCATTTACTTCTTCGTGATGATGGGCCACGAGAAGGCGCGAACACATCATAGGTGTGAGGGTTAAAGCAACAAAGCCAGAAATAATGACGGCTCCCACAAGAGTCAGTGCAAACTCCGTAAAGAGCTTGCCCGTAATTCCACTGGAAAGGGCAATAGGGGCATACACGGCAGCTAAGGTTAAGGTCATGGCAATAACGGCAAAACTAATTTCCTTTGCTCCCTGAATGGAAGCCTCCATCGGATTCATACCTTCTTCAATGTAACGATAGATATTTTCTAAGACAACGATGGCGTCATCCACAACCAATCCAATAGCTAAAACGAGAGCAAGAAGGGTTAAGATATTTAGCGTAAATCCAAAAAAGTACATAAGAGCAAAGGCGCCTATTAAGGATACAGGTATGGTGACGAGAGGGATGAAGGATGCGCGAATTGATCTTAAAAATCCGAAGACCACAATAACAACAAGGATTGTTGCCTCAAAAATAGTACGATAAACGTGATTAATGGATCTTTCAATAAAGACAGTTTCATCCGAAGAAATCTCAATAAAGGTTCCCACAGGTAAGCGTTTTTTGATTTGTACGAGCTTTTCTACCAGACCTTGTTTGATTTCTAAAGGATTGCCAATAGATTTTTTAACAATACCAATACTCACTGCATTATGGTCATTAAAACGAGAGGCCGTACGCGCGTCTTCCGATTTAAGTTCCGCGTACCCCACATCTTTTAAATAAACAATACGTCCTTCTTTTTGATGAATGATCATATTATTGAATTGACTGGGGCTTGAAAGAGGTGCAGTGGTCGTAACGGAATATTCCCGTTCTTCACCCTTAAGGCGCCCAGCAGGTTTTCTCACATTTTGTTTTTTTAAAGCCGCTGCCACGTCCGTTGCGGTAATGCCAAAAGCTGCCAGACGAATAGGGTCGAGAATAAGGTGCATTTCGGGTGTACCACCACCAAAAGTATCCACGCTTGCAACCCCTGGAATGGATTCAAGTTCTTTTTCCAAATATTTTTCTGAATATTCTTTTAATTCGTTAACCGTTTTCTTTTCACTATAGAGTGATACATAAATTAAAGGTACTTGATCGGAATCTGCCTTTTTAATGAGAGGCTTTGAAGCATCTTCCGGATATTTACCCGCACCCTCAACTTTTTGAATGCGATCGCGCACATCAGCTGCTGCAAGATCAATATCCCGGTCAGGTCTAAAGTATAACTTAACTACGCTGGTGTCTGTTTCACTGCGTGACGTCATATAATCAAGGCCTTCAATCCCCCCGAGAGCTTCTTCCATGAGACGCGTGAGCTGCTGTTCAATAATTTGAGGACTCGCCCCCTCGAGAGAGGTCTCTACACTGATAACCGGCTTGTCCACTTGGGGGAACTGGCGAAGGGAAAGCCGCGAATAGGAAACAGCACCCACCATTAAAATGATGAGGGTCATGACAATGGACAAGACGGGCCGACGGATTAAAAGCTCTGTAAAATTCATCTTTATACCCTTCGACTTTCAAGCTTCAGAGGCATTGCCCTGCGGGTCTCTCCCTCGGCCACGTATAAGAATACGCTCCTCTGGTTCGCCGCTTGGGCGCCTACCTGAATTCTTGAAATCCTTTGGGTATGTTTTTCTTGTGCTTGTTCTTGAGGTTTATTGACAACGGTTACTTCTGTACCATCCTGTGCTCTGAATCCTCCAGCCGTGATCACCAGATCTCCTGGTTTGACACCATGGGTGATTTCTATTTCATTTCCTTCCTGCATCCCCGTACTCACCACAGTCTTTACGGAAACATTATCGACAACAAGCAGGACGTACTCTTCCTCGCCCTCTCTTTCAATTGCTGTGGTAGGCACAAGCACCGCATTTTCAATGGTTCCTGCAAGGACAAGGACACGCGCAAAAAAGCCGGGACGGTAGATAAGTTCCTTATTTGGCATTTCGGCGCGGATAACGACCTGAAGGGTGTCTGCGCTAATTTCAGGGCTAATGGCTTTGATTGTGGCTTCAACAGGTAAAATATCAATGTCTTCAACCGTCACATCAACGATATCGCCCTCTTTAATATGGGGGAAAAATGACTCAGGAATGCTAAAATCCACATTAATTGGGTCTAAATCCACAACAGTAGCAAGCTCATTAGATGGCGAAATTGCAGCGCCTACACTCACTTCACTTAACCCTATCACCCCTGAAAAAGGCGCTTTTATAATCGTATTCTCGAGGTCGATTTTAGCCAGCGCCAACTCAGCTTCTTTAACTTGCATATCAGCGAGGGTTTTATCCCGCTGGGCAACGGTCCCAAAGTTTTTTTCTAACAACTTAACCGCCCGACTATGCTCTTCCTTCGCTTGAGCAAGAGCGGCTTCCGCGCCCATAACTTTTGCTTTGTAAACAGCATCATCTATTTTAAAAAGAGGTGACCCCTCTTTGACTTTTTGTCCTTCTTTAAAGTATATTTTTGCAATCTTACCTTGCACCTCAGGGTGAAGGATAACAGATTGAATCGGAGAAAGCTTTCCAACCGCGCTGACCCGTCTTAACATCGTTCCTGTCTTTGCAGCGACGGCTTCAACAGGAATGGCCTCCCTCGTGTGCACAACAGGAGCGATCTCTTTTCCTTTTTTTAGCCAGAGGATGCCCGCAACTCCCACCGAGCATAAAACCAAAGCGATTATAACTTTTTGATATGTCTTCATTTTTTTGTTCTCTGTTCAAAATAATCTAAAAATTGTATAAATATGTTTCATACATAATACCCTATCAGGCAATAGATTAACATATGATAAAGAAAATTTAAGGAAATAAAAAATATGGCAGGAGCTTTTCCCCTTCATTTTGCAGAAATTTTGACCTCTCGTTTATGTCACGACTTGATTTCACCCATCAGTGCAATTAATACGGGTCTAGAACTATTTCAAGAAACTTCACCGAACCATCGTACAGAATCTGATGAAATTTTAAAGCTTATCTTAAACAGTGCTCACACAGCTTCTGCTCGTGTGAGTTTTTATAGAGTAGCTTTTGGGCGTAGTGGAGGCAGTATCTCTCTTGGTATGGCCAGGGAATTGATAGAAAAATACTTTCTGCGGAGTAAATTGAAAATCCAATGGAACGATCCTTTTCAAAAAGATTTTGTCTTAGATGCGGGGGGACGTATTCTATTAAACGCTGTTTTGTGGATGAGTGAGTGTGCCCCACGAGGAGGGCTTCTGCACATAACCACACCTCGAGAGGATGTCCCCGTTCTTTCTCTTCGCCTCGAAACAGACTCTATTATTTTACACCAAGGTACGGTCGAAGCCTTAGAGGGGAAAGCCCCCCTCCAAGAGATTACACCGCGAACTGTGCCATGTTATTTAATTCACTGCATTGTTAAAGAAGAACAGGGAAACCTGATGATTAACAAAACATCTTCTCCGTCAGAGCTTGTTTTAGAGGTCACAATGAACGAGTGATAGGGGACCGAGGATGGATTCCTGCGTCTTATTTGTTTTTTGTAACAAAAAATAAAGATTTTTTAAATTCCGGGCTCGCTCCGAGATCTAAAAATTATTTAGACATCGCCCGAACTATCATAGGGAGGAAGTTCAAACATATCGTCTCAGGTGTTTCTTATATTACTCTCCAATAACTTCCGGATACTTATCTGGCTGGGAAAGACAATATTCAATAACGGGTTGGGATTCATCATTTTCCTCAACTTCTATAAAATCTACGAATAGACCCTTCGCAAATCCACCGCGTTCTGCTTGCTTTTGAAGTCGTTTTTTTTCAATATGTTCTACTTGTAAACCATAATATTTAGAAATTGCGTACAAAACCTCGATAACGTCTGAAATTTCTTCTTTGATGTCTTTTGCAGTGGTCGCACTTAAAACTTCTGCAATTTCTTCTTCGAGCTTTATCTTTAAATGATCGATAAGGTCCCGTGATGTGAGAGGATAGGCTTCTACGTGAACGCCCATTTTATTCATTCTTTTTGGCATTTTATCCCGAACAAGTGTCTCCATTTTAAAACGTCGTTTAGCTATCATCTCACTGAGCTCCTTTCTTTCTTCTTCTCTCTTCTTTTTACAAATTCATTCTCATAAAAGCAAGGAAGCAATGGGAGGACGCTAGAGAATTCGTTTGCAATGTTATTAATATAGATCTATAAATTTTTTTAAATAAAATGGAGGGGCCGGATGTATGTAAAAGTTATTAATTATACTGCCCCACAAGCAGCTCAAGAATTTGCGAGATCTTTAAGAGATACAGGGTTTGCTGTGCTTATCAATCACCCAATTTCTCAAAGCCTTGTGAACGCCGTCTACGAGGACTGGAAAAATTTTTTTGCAAACGATGCAAAATTTAACTACCTTTTTCTTCCAGATGAAATTCCCCAAAGGGGTTACTTCCCTTTTAAAAGTGAAAGTGCAAAATATCACTCTATAAAGGATCTTAAAGAATACTATCATTATAGAGATGAAAATGATTTGCCAAGAGAGATGGGAAACAGTACCGAATTCTTCCTTCAAGACATGACCAAGCTTGGAACTGAAGTCTTACAATGGATTGAAACCAACTTACCCAAAGACATATTTAATGCTCTTTCTATGCCCCTTAGTCAAATGATTCACAAAAGTGACACCAGTGTCATCCGGTGTCTCCATTATCCTCCCCTTACGGAAGGGGGAACAGAAAATTCTGTTAGAGCTGCTGCACATGAGGATATCGATTTGTTAACAATTTTGCCGGCTGCAACGGCGCCTGGTCTTCAAGTTCTTGATAGAGAAGGAAATTGGCACGAGGTTCCCTGCGATTCTGGAATGTTAATATTTAATGGCGGAGATATGTTGCAAGAAGCAACCAAAGGGTACTATAAATCAACAACACATAAAGTTGTTAATCCCGCAGGTGAATTCGCGCACAAACCTCGTTATTCCTTAACCTTGTTTTTGCAACCTCGAAAGGATGTACGACTTTCAGAAGCCCATACGGCAGAGAGTTATTTTGCAGAACGTTTTAGAGAAAATGGACTCAAGCCAGCAGCTTAAATTTTAAAGGAGAATGGTATGACTAAGATGACGTTTATTAAACCAGACGGTGAGCAGATCGAGATTGAGGCGCCGAACGGACTCTCTATCCTCGAAATTGCTCATCAAAATAGTGAGAGGCTCTATTTAGAAGGAGCCTGTGAGGGGTCTCTGGCTTGCTCAACCTGCCATGTGGTTATTGATCAGAAGTGGTATGATCTTTTAACCCCTGCAACAGAAGATGAAGAAGACATGTTGGATTTGGCTTTTGGCTTGACCCAAACGTCTCGCTTGGGGTGTCAAATTATCATGCGCCCGGAGCTTGAAGGAATCGTGGTGCGTCTCCCTGCTGCCACACGTAATATGATGGTGTAAGAGAAAAGGTACATGGGGCAAGACCCCTCAACTTTAACGCTAAGGTATTATAACTTCCTGATTACCTACAATACTCAGTAGGGCTTTACAGGAATAATAGCATCCAAAATAAGATTTATTATCCGTAGGATGGTTATCAAGAAAAATACCGCTCAGTTTCAAAAGGAATTGAGAATTCCGGAGTTTTTGAAGGAATATGAGGATGAGTCCCAATGCTTTAAAGCCTTAGTGGAGATGAGGTGGCACGCAGGATTTCGGTGTCCTAGATGTGAGTCCCACTCTCCTTGCCGTCTAAAACACGACATACCCTTTTCTAGGGCAATGACTGCCACACTCAGACCCCCGTAATGGTAGCAACAATTTTCTATTCAGCAAAACTCCCTCTGACCACATGGTTCTTGGCTATCTACTTGATGAGTCAGAGTAAAAATGGTATTTCCCAATTGGAAGTTGCACGATAGGTTGGCATTTTCCCCCGCACATGAGCGGCGCTTTATCACCAGCTGGCTCAGGTCATGCTGGAGCGCGATATGGATAAGCCATTGTCTCATAAGATAGAACTGCACGATGTCTACTAGGGAGGCAAGAAAAAAGGCAAGCGAGGTCGGGGTTCAGAAAATACCCCCCCCTTTAATGCGGTTATTAAGAATGATGAGTCAAATCATTCCCAGCCAATCAAGCTACACGCGGTGTACATCTTTAAAAAAAGAGTTTAAAATGGGCGGTCAAGCATTTGCAGACAGGGCTAGTGCTGACTGCTGATGGTCTCGCCTGTTTTAAGGACATTAAAGATGCAGGGTATGGGCATGAAGTTACTGTTGTAGGAAATGGCCGTGATCCTCAGAAAACCGCACCATTTAATTGGGTGAATACAGTTCTTGGAAATCCGAAAACTGCCTTGGCGGGGACGTTTCATAAGCTTTCAAAGCCCCTTCTGCCTCGCCATTTGGCTACTTTTCAATACCGTTTTAATCGACAATTTATACTCGAAGACATGGTTCCAAGGCTGGCCTATGTCTCTTTTAGGATGCCTCCTATGCCAAAAAGGCTACTTGTTTTGGCTGAAAATCGTTGGTAATGGCCACTGCTGTCGTGTACTTTTACAATTGAAAAAATCAGCACATAGCTCTTGATATTATATTTTAAGTACTTACATGTTGTTCATCATCTCTTTTTTGATGTTTTTATTAATTGTTTTTATTTTAAGGATTTTATGATGAGAAAAAAACTTTTTGCTTTAATGCTGAGTTTAGCTATTTTGACAACCAGCCCCCTATTTGCAATGGATGCGCCCGAAGACGAGCGGCCGGGATTAGGAACCGTACCTAAGTGTGTGTTCACAAATCATCTCATGAAAGAGCTTGCTCTGCCAGATGTAACCTCAGTCTTTCAGGTTTCAAAAGCATTTTACACACTAAGCGTTGACGAAACTGTTTGGGAGTCTGTTGTTGCAAAACTAGGACTTAGCTTTGATCCCCATGTAAATTTCAGTATACGAAATCAGCTTCGATCTTTTTGCGAGAATTCCGTGAGTAATCTAACTCAAAAATGCAGTATGTCGATGGAAACCCTTCAATCCTTTAGGAAAAATCTTATCCCTGGCTCTAATCCTGTTTCATATGATATTAAAATAGGGAACATCCCTCTCTGCATGACCTATATACAAGCAAATGATATAGGAACGGGTGCCCATGAGGTACACTTAAATATTGACTTTAGTAAAATTGATAATACCCAAAGGGTAATTTTTTCTAAGGCCCCTGATCAACATCTCTTCAAGAGTAGGTTTATACTATTGACAAAGGATGATGGCATTGGTGGGATAGTAGACCAGCACGGAATTACTCTTTCGAGCCCTGAATTTATGAAAAGACTAAACGAAGTTAGTACTAAATTTTCTACAACGATGATACAGGCGTGCACTTTTACAATTACACCAGGTCAACGCGTTAAACCAATTCAGAAAAAGGTAGCAGAAACGAGAGAGGAAGGACTCGCGCGATTACGACCACAAGCGCTGGCTCTTTTTGATGCTGCTCAAAGTATAGAATCTATCGCTCAGGCTCTTTTTCTTCCTGAAGAAACAATTATGGAAATGCTAGGGTTAAATTCTGAAAAGAAGTAAAAAACCTTAAGGTTATCCAACCCCGCGAAAGTGGGTCCATTTTTAGCCCCTCGTTTAGGGTGGATGGACCCACAGCACGCCTCTCCATAGGCCCTTGTAGACCAAAAGGGCTCATAAAGGTTGCATCTACGAACAATCCCAGGACTGTCATTCTCGAGTCAATGATTCAAAGCATTGAGATCTATGTATGCGCGGATTTTTTGTGTTTATTTTTCTTTGTAAGAGCTTACGACAGCCACGGAACAGCCGGATGAATTTGATGAGCGCCCAGTTTCTGTTTATCTTTTCTTGCAGAAAAGAAAGAGATAAGCTCTATTAGAGAACTCAGGTTTCTCTGCAGGTTTAGATGGTTCCATTTCCCACTATCTTATCTTCGTTCTACCTAAAGGCGATTAAATCCCCATTGTCCGTCAAAATATAGAGTGTTTCTTGTGCCACAAAAGGAGCTAATGAGACGGGCGCCCCCACCTCGGTTGTTGAAAGAATTGTTCCATTCGTAGGGTCAAGAGCGACCAGGGCTCCGCTCGCCTTGACGATATAAAGCTTGTTATTGGCGACGAGTGGTCCATCCCAAATCACTTTATAGGGATGTTCGATATCAGATTCCAACTTCTTTATCCACACAACTTGACCATAGTCCCGCGTAAGGCACATGATTTCATTCTGGGAGTTAACCATGAATATAAAGTCGCCGATCACAGCGGGGGTGCGTAATCCCCCAATACTTCTCTCCCAAAGCTTTTCCCCGCGTCTTAAATCATAAGCCGCCATTTTTTGATTATAACCGATAATAATCACCGTGTTTTGGTCAATTACAGGGAGAGCTTTGATGTGTGAAAGAGAGGAAAGGGAATCAGGGCGCTTGGTCGCGCTGAGGGTTTCAGTCCACAGCTGGTGCCCATTTTCTGCTTTAAGAGCATAAATTTCGCCGGAAGAATAGGTCACAATCACAACCCCCTTAGACACAGCGGGAGAAGCTGTTCCTAGAAGGCCAGCAAATTCCGTGATGCCGGCGTGATCCCATAGACGTTTTCCGGTTGCCGCATCAAGAACTTCTAGTTGATTGCTGATGGTTAAAACATAAAGCCGCCCATCGGAATATGTAGGGGCTGCGCGAACAGGGCTTTGGGTTGGAACCCGCCAAAGAATTTTCCCTGATTTTGCATCGAGAGCAAGAACTTCTGCATGGGGTGATGTTACAAAAACTTTTTCTTCTCCAAAAGCAAGGCCTCCTCCGATAATTGATCCCCCTCGTTCTTCAGGTGAAATGTCGGCTTTCCAGAGAGTTTTGCCGGATGATGCAGACAAGGACCTAACATGCCCCTCTGTATCAAGGGCATAGATAATTGCTTCCTTAACGATAGGAGAAGACAAAAGTCTCCCATCCCCATTTCCGGCTCCTATAGAGGCCGTCCACTGAGGAGTGATTGTTTCTTGAAGAGAGAAGTGGGGCATGACGTGTCCTGCGCTGCCCCCCTGCTGCGGCCAATCTCTCCCAAGTTCTGAAAGAGGAAGCATGACGCTCTTATCTTTCGTATCGAGGTCGACCTTAACGGAGCTTTCATAAGTTACCACAGGAATACGTGTTCCCGTAATGGGAATTTTTGGTGTATCACAGGCCCCCAAGGCGAGAAGAGGAAAAAGTCCTATAAACTTCCTCATTGTTGAACCCCGGTACTGTTTGCTTCTTCCCATAGTAAGGGGGGGATATCAATTTGAGATAGCATCATTCCTGCCCGTAATGTTTCATCAGGTGTGAGGGAGGTCTCCTTTAAAATCCTAATATAGAGCTTGGCTGCGCTTACGGAATCTCCTCTTTTTAAATCGGCTAAAGCCAGCAATTCGAGAGAGAGAGGCGCCCAAGCATTATTAGGAGCTGTTAAAGGTTCTAGAGGTGTCAAAACTTCGGGCTTATCAAGAGCACGAGCGGCCATTAAGATCTTTGGTAATTTACCCAATGCAGGATCGGCAACATTTTCTTGAGAAATTTTTGTGTATAGAGCTTCTGGGTCAGGTAGAAGAGACGCTTCATAAAGCTGTGCAATCTTACCGTATCCCCCCCCTTCTACCGCCAAGTCATGAAAGGCTTTGAGAGCTTCCTCTTTTTTTCCTAGCTTAATAAGCTCAACGGCTTGAAAGAAAGAAACATGCTTCCTAACTTGGGCTTTATTTTTCAGATATTGCCAAAGCACGTAAGCGGATGTTGCAATCACAATGGCTACTGCTAGCCCAATTATATAGTTTCCATACTTATGCCAAAAATTAAGGATTCGTTCTTCACGAATATCTTCTTCCAGCTCTTTAAAAAAATCAGACATGATTCAGGCTCCATTTTTCTAGACCACCATAATTTAAGATGCACCGTTGGTAAAGGTTAATTCAACATGCCCCAAACGGGTGCGGCATATTTGCATAAAAAATTTACAGGGATGCTCCACAAAAATAAACCATAGAAAATTCCTTCCAGGAAATGTATGTTAAGAAAAAGAGAAGGCGAGGAGCATAACATACCCATGGACATCATTCTTATCCCCCTACTTGCTGTCATGAGAGCAGTCCTTGGCATTTATTCTTGGATTGTCATTGTAAGTGTTATCATGAGTTGGCTTATTAACTTTAATGTTATTAATTCACATAATAACTTTGTGCTCATGCTCATTGAATTTCTTTACAGGATGACTGAGCCTGTTCTCATGAAAATTCGCCGCGTCGTTCCTATTATCAGTGGGTTTGATCTATCGCCCATTATTTTGATTATAATATTATGGTTTTTACAAGCTGTTATTGCCCGACTCATGATGAGAGTTTTAGTGGGGGGTAGTGTCTAAAATTATCGATGGCCGTATAGTTGCGGCAGAAAAAAAAGAACAACTCTCTGCGTTAGCCAAGACTCTTGAAGAAAAGACAGGGATTAAACCAGGCCTTGCTGTTTTGAGAGTGGGAGACGATCCCGCAAGTCAACTCTATGTTAACATGAAGGGAATTCACTCTAGAGAGCTAGGCTATCATTTTGAAGAGCATGTTTTTCCAGCGTGGACTCCGTCAGAAGTGTTGGAGCAGAGAATCAAAGAACTTAACGAAGCGAATCATGTCCATGGGATCATCCTTCAGCTTCCTCTGCCTCTTGGTTTAGATAAGTTTTATTTTCTCTCTCTTATTGATCCCGCTAAAGATGTCGATGGTTTACATCCCCTCAATGCGGGAAAATTTTTTCAAGGAATAGGGGGAGGATTTGTTCCTTGTACGCCTCTCGGGTGTCTTGAGCTCATCAAAACTGTTCACAATGACTTGGAAGGGCTGAATGCATGCGTTGTTGGACGTTCTCTCCTTGTCGGACTACCCATGGCGGCTTTGTTGCTGCAGCAAAATTGTACTCTATCGATTGCTCATTCGAAAACCCAAAACTTGCCGGCTCTCTGTAAGGCGGCGAATATCCTTGTTGTTGCCATTGGAAGTCCTCGTTTTATCCCAGGAGAATGGATTCAAAAGGGAGCAACAGTAATTGATGTCGGAATCAATCGGCTTCCTACAGGGGAGCTTGCGGGAGATGTTGATTTTGCGAGTGCTCGATTAAGAGCGGGGGCTATTACACCCGTTCCCGGTGGGGTAGGTCCCATGACGGTTGTTTCCCTTCTCCGCAACACCTTAGAGGCAGCTTTTCATTATGCAGGCGAACCTTTCCCTCTTTAAAAAATTCGTAGATCTTTTAATCCCTTTCAGGTGCGCGAAGTGCGGAACCATTTTGGAAAATCGTCATGGGCTCTGTGCAGATTGTTGGACACTCATTCCTTTTATCACAGAGCCTATTTGCGATTGTTGTGGACTTCCCTTTGATTTTGAAATTGAAGATGGGGCCCTTTGTGGGAGGTGTAGTCATGTCCATCCGCCTTACACAACAGCCCGTTCTGTCTTTGTTTATACGCCTCAAAGTAAAGACCTTATCTTGAAGTTTAAACATACGGATAGTGTTCATTCTGCTCCTCTTTTTGCGGAGTGGATGGCGCGGCTGGTGAAGGGCGCTGAAAATCCCCTTTGTATCCCTGTTCCTCTCCATTGGACGCGCCTTTTTATGAGAACCTACAACCAAGCTGGCCTTCTAGCGCGAAACATTGCGAAATACAACGATTGGACTTATGCGCCTTCTCTTTTGATTCGAAAGCGACGGACCCCTTCTCAAGGACATTTTTCAAAAGCCGAGCGGGTCAAAAATATTAAGGGGGCATTTATTGTCCGCGAGGGAAAAAAAACGAACTTTTGGGGAGGTCCGTGGTTCTGGTGGATGACGTTTTTACAACAGGCGCAACCCTGAATGCCTGTTCTAAAACGTTGTTGAAGGCGGGTGCGAAAGAGGTGCATGCCTTAACCCTAGGAAGGGTTGTGAAGGGGTAATGATACCCTGGGGCTTTTAGGTTTCGGGAGCGTGCCATTCGGATCCCGCCCTCAGGCCCGTAGAAGAATACGCTCATGGGGCTCACTACTCGAGCGCCTACCCAGTTCCCCGCCTTCGCGAGGACAAGCCTTGAAATTCTTTAAGTATAATAGAGCTCTTTCGAAACATAGCATGATATAGAGTGGGTCCATAAAATTAGATCTCGGCTCAAGGCCTGGATGACAGCGTCGGAGTTTTTACCCGTATAATCAATAGATTGTGCAATGTAAAACAATGTTTATTGTTGAGCTTTTACACTCTCAATCTGTCATCCCGACCTTGAGCCGGGATCTAATCCTCATTTTGAAAGAAGTCTAATGTCCATTTGATCAAAGGCCCTTTTTCTGGCATAATAAAAACATCATAGAAGAAAGGATTTAACATGGCAAAAGAGGTGGTCATTCTAGGCGCAAAAAGGACTCCCATGGGTGTCTTTCAAGGCGAGCTTTCGGCTGTGAAAGCAACCCAGCTGGGTTCCATCGCTATTCAAGGGGCGATTGAAGCGTCCCATGTTTCCCCATCCGAAGTGGAAGAAGTTTTGATGGGATGCGTCCTTTCGGCTGGCCTCGGTCAGGCTCCTGCTCGTCAAGCTTCCCTTGGTGCTGGAGTTCCCAACAGCGTTCCGTGTATGACCATTAACAAGGTCTGTGGATCAGGCATGAAAGCCGTGATGATTGCGGCCTCTAACATTCGCCTGGGGGATGTTAACGTGGCGGTTGCAGGAGGCATGGAAAGCATGAGTAATGCGCCTTACCTCCTCGAAAAAGCTCGCAGTGGCTATCGGATGGGCCATGGACGCTTGAGCGATTCTATGTTGATGGATGGTCTGGAAAATGCATATGACCATCTTGCTATGGGGGTGTTTGCAGAACGAACGGCTCAAAAGTATCATTTTACGCGTGAGGCTCAAGACGCCTTTGCCATTTCCTCCGATGAGAAAGCTATTGCGGCGACGAAGGGTGGCACATTCGCAGCTGAAATTACCCCTGTCCATTTAGAAGTGGGGAGAATCAGCATCAACATGACCCAAGATGAAGCGCCCTTCCGGGTTAAAATCGAGAAAATACCAACCTTAAGGCCGGCTTTTGAAAAGGATGGAACAGTCACAGCCGCTAATTCGAGCAGCATCAGTGATGGAGCTGCAGCCCTTGTTCTCGCAAGCCGTACGTACACGGACCAGCACAACCTTAAGCCCAGGGCGGTGATTCGAGGGTATGCGACCCACGCCCAAGAGCCCGAGTGGTTTACGACAGCCCCCGTTAAAGCGATCCAGAAACTTCTTGATTCTTTGGGGTGGACCATAGGGGAGGTGGATTTGTTTGAAATTAATGAGGCTTTTGCCGTCGTGACCATGGCGGCGATGGCTGAGTTGAAGATTCCCCCAGAAAAAGTAAATGTTCATGGAGGAGCCTGCGCCCTGGGTCATCCCATTGGAGCCTCAGGCGCTCGTATCCTTGTAACATTGCTAAATGCCCTCGAACGGAAAGGATTAAAACGCGGCATTGCTAGCCTCTGCATTGGCGGCGGAGAATCCACCGCCATGGCAATTGAGGTGGTTTAGGAGGGTTTTCTAAAGATCCTGCTCAGGTTGCTCTATGTCTTGTTCATGCATATCGTCTTCAGGTGGCCATTGTATTGTGCTTAATTCTATAACGTGAATGGAACTACCGAAAGAAAACCCGCAGTCTATAAAATCTCCTTTGTGACGGTTAAAAAGCTCAGGATTAAACTCTCGTAACCAACTCGCTGAATGATTTTTTAAACGATCCAGCGTATTGGATCCCCATGTGTTTTCTAAAAATACTTCAAACTTCCTTTTGCCTAATGAGAATGAATATGATTGAAAGTCGTTAGTATGTTTCTTTAATGACCGTCCTAAAGATTTTTGATCGTCTTTATAAGTGCTAGCTTGGCTGTAAGGATACCAGGTCATCTCACACGGTTCATTTAAAAAATATAATACCTGCGAGGCACTTAATGTGTAATTCATGGTGGCTAGATATTTCTTATACTCTTTATTTTGAACAGAGCAGTGCTTTCCTTCTAGTCCTTGCTCCTTGTAGAAATCTTTAGGCCTTAAATATTTCTTAAAAAGATTAGAATAATAATGTATAAGTTTTTCTTTTGCGCATACTCCTTCGTCAATTGTAATGCCTGCTCTATTAGCCATGGCCGTCCAAATGAGTGGATGTTGGAAATAAGTATACATTGCTTTTGAAGTACTAGAACACGCCAGTATATCAGTTGCGGTGAATGTCCCCAACAGAGCGGCCGGTTCATGAAGCGCATCGATGTAAAAACTTCCTTTGCCTGTGATGGGATCTGTATCTAGAAACAACAAGGCCGGGACACACGAAGCGCATTTATGGGAAGGACTTTCAGATATAATCATTTTGCATTCATCCGCATTAGCCTGCTTCTGACTCATGCTGATGTTATGCTTGGGGTCCTTATCAAGGCTGGGCTCCATCGCAAAGAGGGGATTGGTTGTCAAAATAACAGCACTTACCATTAAATTAAACAATTGCTTTTTCATAAAAAAACTCCTTAATAACAACAAAACAAATGTTAAACATACTCAATTAATAGAACTATATAACAATATTGTCAAGTAAGTTACTAGATAATTATTTTATGGGACTTTTCGGGAAAAGCAATTGCTGCGTCGCCTTTGGCTCCGCGCAATGACGATAATTTATTGTTCTTTAACAAAGAAGCACATGCCTTATTCCACGCTCGAGTTAAATTTATAAAAATTTTTTTCATTTAATTTGTTTAATTAAATGAAATATCTGTCTAAAATTTTTTTAAATTTTTAGTTGATTTGACATATCAATATGCTAAGATAATCGGCATGACGAATAGGGACTGCCCCCCTATTCGTCACTAAACATAACAACCCTTAACGAGAGGATTTATCATGTCTGATCAAACCATAACGCACTTACACGCCACTTTAAAAGCACTAAATACACGCCTTAATAAATTGGACCGCACCATTGACGAATTCCAAAAACTGGCCTACCGCTATCACCGGCTTTCCTATGAAATTAACCAAATAGACGTTATGGCTTTTCAGGTGAGGCAAGAATTTGATCTGGTGAGGGACGCGTATCGAAAGATTGGAGGCATTGGATATATTTTTAACTTTTTGTGAGGGGGTATAAACGCGACCCCTCCTCGGGCGTCATCCCCGAGAGCGCGAAACGCGAGTCGGGGACCCAGAAAGCTTGTATATTAAATGTTTCCTGGGTTCCCGCCTACGTGGGAATGACGCTGAAAGGTAACTGGACTAATAAGTACTTCCTATAGCTTCGCCATCGCTAGAGCCGTATCAGCCATACGATTGGAAAAACCCCACTCATTATCGTACCAGGATAAAATCCGACAGAATGTCCCGTTCACCACGTGAGTCTCACTTAAATCAAAGATTGAGCTCGCTGAATTGTGGTTGAAATCGATAGAAACCAGGGGCTCATTATTAACGGCGAGCACACCCTGTAGCTCACCTTCTGCAGCTTCTGCCATCAGATTGTTAATTTCCGCTTGAGAGGTTGCACGCTTCGCTTCAAAGGTTAAATCCACTAAAGAAACGTTGGCTGTGGGCACACGAACGGCTGTGCCATCCAGTTTTCCCTTTAATTCAGGGAGAACTAACCCGACGGCTTTTGCCGCACCTGTTGAGGCAGGAATTAGGGAAAGGCCAGCAGCCCGCGCGCGCCGCAAATCCGTGTGGAGTGTATCAACAATGTTTTGATCTCCCGTATAGGAATGGATAGTTGTCATAAATCCGTGCTGAATGCCGATGGTCTTGTTCAGAATATAAGCTACAGGTGCTAAACAGTTTGTCGTGCAGGATGCATTGGAAACAATTTTGTGTTCAGGCTTTAATTCCTTGTGGTTCACGCCCCAGACGACTGTTAAGTCAGCCCCTTCTGCTGGAGCGGAAATAAGAACTTTTTTAGCCCCAGCTGTCAGATGCTTTGCCGCAGCGTCCCGTTTGGTAAACCGTCCTGAACACTCCATCACGACATCAATGCCAAGATCTGACCAGGGCAGGGTGGCCGGATCGGGATTAGCAAAAACTTTTATGGAGTGACCATTAATTTTGAGGCCATCAGATAAGGTTTCCACCGTTCCAGGGAAAGGCCCATGAACGGAATCATATTTGAAAAGGTGGGCATTATCTGCGATAGAGCCTAAGTCATTGATCGCAACAACCTCGATGTCAGAACGACGGTTTTCCATAATGGCCCGTAAGACCAAACGTCCAATGCGCCCAAATCCGTTAATAGCAACTTTACATGTCATCGTTTTTCTCCTTTAACAATGTTTACAATATGGTTAGGCGTGAAGCCAAATTTTTCATAGAGGATTTCAGCGGGGGCTGACGTGCCGAATCGTTCTATACCGATCATGACGCCCTTTTCTCCGATATATTTATCCCATCCCATGGAGGTAGCGGCTTCAATGCCAACACGGAAAGTATCCTTGCCTAAGACTGAGTCCTTATAGGCTTGGTCTTGCTTCTCAAAGAGCTCCCAGCACGGCATAGAGACAACAGCAGTAGGAGTGCCCCTGTCCTCTAAAATCTTTTGAGCCTTGACCGCAATTTCAACTTCCGAGCCGGTTGCAAGCAAAGTCACCTCTCGTTTACTTGTAGCGTCTTTGAGAATATAGGCACCCTTAGCGGATAAATTCTGAGAAATATCAGTCCGTAAAAGCGTAAGTTTTTGACGTGTCAGAGCAAGAAGGGAAGGGCAGTTTTGGGATGCAAGTGCAAGGGCCCAACATTCCGCTACCTCAACCGCATCTGCGGGGCGGAAAACCTGAAGGTTGGGAATGGCCCGGAGGGATGCAAGATGCTCAATAGGTTGATGGGTAGGACCATCTTCCCCCAGACCAATGGAATCATGGGTCATCACGTAAATCACCTGAATCCCCATCAAAGCCGAGAGACGAATGGCAGGCCTGCAATAATCACTGAAAGTTAAAAACGTGCCCCCATAGGGGAGAAAACCACCATGGAGTGCGATGCCATTCATGGCAGCAGCCATGCCATGCTCACGTACGCCGTAACGGATATATTTTCCCTTATAATCACCAGGCTCTATATCGCTCATGTCTTTAGCTTTTGTATTATTAGATGGGGTAAGATCAGCTGAACCGCCGACCAATCCAAGAAGATGGGGCGAAACGGCATCTAATACCATTTGGGAAGACTGACGCGTTGCCACACTCGTTTTTTCCGCCACAAATTTTTCAAGCAAAATGGTAAGAGGTTCCTGCCAGTTGAGAGGCAAATCCCCCTTCAGGCGTCGTTCAAATTCCCCTTTTTTAGGGTGCTTTGACAGCCGTCCTTCCCACGCCTTCCGAGCTTCAAGATGTCGTTTACCTGCATTGCGCCAAGGGACAAGAATCGGTTCAGGAATCACAAAGGGTTCTGAACTCCAATGAATGTGTTCCCTTGTCGCCTTTATTTCTTCCGCACCCAATGGAGATCCATGGGTCGCCGCGGTTCCCCCTTTGTTGGGAGCACCTTTGCCGATCGTGGTTTTGCACGCAATCATCACGGGCTGTGTGGCGTGTTGAGCTTGTCGAAGGGCCGTTTCAATGTCATCAAAGTTATGTCCATCAATGGCCATGACCTCCCAATGGGAAGCTTTAAATCGCTCGAGTTGGTTATCAGAAACAGACAAATCAGTCGGCCCATCAATGGAAATCTGATTGTCATCAAAAAGCACCACAAGATTGTTAAGTTTTAAGTGCCCTGCCAATGAAATCGCTTCGTGGGATAAACCTTCCATAAGGCATCCATCACCCACAATCACATAGGTTTTGTGATCAACAAGGTCAGCTCCAAACTGAGTTTTCAGCATTTTTTCGGCGATCGCCATACCGACTGCATTCCCGAGCCCCTGTGCTAGTGGCCCAGTGGTGGTTTCAATGCCAGGAGCATCTCCGTATTCAGGATGCCCCGCCGTGCGACTCCCCCATTGACGGAAGTTTTTGATTTCCTCAATTGTCATGTCCTCATAGCCGGTCAAATAAAGAAGGGCATAAAGGAGCATGGAGCCATGGCCGGCTGATAGAACAAATCGATCCCGGTCGGGCCAATGGGGAGCCGTTGGATCAAACTTCAAGAACTTCGAGAATAAGACGGTTGCTACATCAGCCATCCCCATGGGCATGCCTGGGTGTCCAGAGTTGGCCTTTTCAACCCCATCCATCGCCAGAGCCCGAATGGCGTTGGCCATGCCCTGGAGTTGGGGTTGTAGGCAAGGTTGATGAAGAGCTGTGGTCATATTTTATTTCCGATTTTTGGATTATGGTAAATAAGATGCCTCTCTAGGTTGCTCCCGTCAATAGGGATAAAAGACACCTCTATGAGTTGACAAAATTAAAAAAATTTTCTATACAAAAGAATTATTTATTATTTTATTACGGAATTGTTTTTATGAAGAAACAAATTTTCTCCTTCATTTTGGCGGCGGCTATTTTTTCAACGAGTTCTGCTTTTTGTATGGAGAGGGAACAAGAATATGAATTAGGTATTCTTTGCCGGCTCTCTTCTATTCCGGGTATCCATTCGGAGATGTTCAAAAACCTATCTGACCCGGCCATTCGATCCTTGTTCCTTGTATCAAAACTTTACAACAAGCTCGTTACCACTAAGATAGGGATAGGAACACTCTACTTAAATGTCTTCTTACTTAATGCTACGTCAAGTCGCCTGCACGATTTTGAGGAGGTTGCATTTTCTTTGTATTTCACGAATGAAGGTAAAGACAGACATTTTATAAAAAATATTCCTCTCTATACTGAATATTATCTACCCCGTATTCGAAACTGCGTTAGACCTAAAACATTAAAAATTTCTTTCCCCAAGACAGGCAGATTAAGTTTTTTGATAGAGAGCGCCTCAGAAAATCTTGAGGATATTCCCTTATACAATAAAGGCTATAAACATTTTGATGACCTCAAAAACACCATAGAGCCTGAAAGATCAAAAATTGCAAAAAGCTCAGTCTTCAATCTCGAGCTACGTGTTATTGAGTCCACCTTAATGTCTGGTTGTGTTTATGGTGTCTATACCATCTACAATGCTAATGATGAGAAAGACAATATTATACAAGAGAGCTTTGAATGGAATCAAAATCAAATTGTGAATAGCGCAGACGCGGCTTGGCGTGCGCTGGATAATGATTGGCAAAAGAAAGCATTAAAGCAGGCCGAGTTAGCATTAAAGAAATCCCAATATGAATCGGACTCACGTAGTCCGGACGAAGACAGGGAGGTTGCTCCATGGAAAAAATTAATAATAAAAAATATCCAACATCCAGTAGAATGGATCAAGAATAAATTATAAATAACTCAGCCCGATATAAGAACGATTGAAAGGGAGCTAAGGCCTTACCCACCCAAGGATATCGTCCTTAACTTGTTTCCAGGATCTAAACTATAGGGATGATGTTCCCTATCGTTATGCTCATCTTGGTTCAGCAAGCTAGCGGGGAGGATGGTTAAAGTGTGGGACTATGCATAGCCAAGCTCAAGTGCTTTAAGAGGTACAGATTAAGACTTAAGCAGTCCTTGATTGGGGCAGGATTAGTTCCCCCCCTCTCCATCTAACCGACCATGGCACTGTTTGTACCGCTTCCCAGAACCACAAGGGCAGGGGGCATTGCGCGGTGTATTCGCCCAATTTTCTGCCCCAACAAGTTGTTGTTCTTCGATCTGCTCTCCTGGATCGAAAGGATCTTCATGGAAGTGGAGGGTCATTTCCTGATCTGATTCTTGGTTAAAAACGTCTGCAGTGAATTGTTCAGGCGAAGCGCCCCCCAATTGAAGATGACACAAGACACCTGTAACACTCTCCCGTAAACGACCAAGCATGCCTTGAAACATTTCAAAGGCTTCATTTTTATATTCATTGAGAGGATCACGTTGACCGTAGGCCCTGAGATTAATCCCTTGCCGCAAGTGATCGAGGGAAAGCAAATGGTCTTTCCATTGTTGATCTAGCATTCGCAGAAGGAAGGATTTTTCAGCCATACGCATCATTTCAGCGCCATACGCATTTTCTTTGCTGTCCATAAGCTCTTCAATAGCCTGGTGAATACGAAGTTTAATTTCCGCATCTGCAATGCCTTCCTCATCGGCCCAATCTTTAATAGGCAAGTTAAGACCAAAGATTCGTAAACACTCTTCATGGAGGGCACCTGTCTCCCACTGGTCGGCATAGGCATTTTCTGGAATAAAGCGTAAGACGAGTTCGTCAGTCAGCTCTTCCCGCATGCCACTCACGAATTCATAGACATCCGCAACTTCCATGATTTCACGCCTTTGTTCATAAATAACCTTGCGTTGATCATTCATAACGTCATCATATTTTAAGAGCTGTTTCCGAATATCGAAGTTGCGCGCTTCAACTTTTTGTTGGGCTTTTTCAAGGGCTCGATTAATCCATGGATGGATGATGGCTTCACCTTCCTGGAGTCCCAATTTCTGCAGCCAACTATCAAGACGCTCTGTGCCAAAAATACGCATGAGATCATCTTCAAGAGACAAGAAAAATTTGGAGCCCCCCGGATCGCCTTGACGCCCGGATCTGCCGCGCAGCTGATTATCTATACGGCGGCTTTCATGGCGTTCAGTTCCAATAACCAAAAGGCCGCCCGCAAGTTTCGCAATTTCTGCATTTTTTTCAACTTCCTCACCAATTTCCTTTGTCCGCTTTTCAAGCAGTTTCGGATCCGTTATGTCGGCTGTTTCTTCCGCAATGCGCATCTCCAGGTTACCACCCAACTTAATATCCGTTCCACGACCAGCCATATTTGTCGCAATCGTGACAGCACCAGGAACGCCGGCTTCAGCGATAATTTTGGCTTCTTTTTCGTGAAACTTTGCATTGAGAACGTTATGGGGAACATTTTTCTTCTTCAAAAGATCTGCAAGGACTTCAGATTTTTCAATACTAACTGTTCCGACGAGAACAGGTTGTTGCCGTTCTCTTGCTTCTTCGATTAACTTAAGGATGGCTTTATATTTTTCCGTTTCTGTCCGATAAACTTCATCATCCATGTCTTTCCGAATGACGGGTCTATTTGTTGGAACCTCAAGAACTTCGAGCTTGTAAATATCTGAAAATTCAGCGGCTTCTGTCATCGCTGTTCCGGTCATGCCTGCAAGCTTGGGATAAAGTCGGAAATAATTCTGAAAGGTGATTGAGGCAAGAGTTTGGTTTTCATTTTCGATCTCCACCCCTTCCTTGGCTTCCAGGGCTTGATGCAATCCTTCTGAGTATCGCCGGCCTTCCATAGCACGTCCCGTAAACTCGTCAATGATCATGACTTTGCCTTCCTTGATCATATAATCTTTATCTCGGGAAAACAGTTGGTGGGCCTTTAGGGCTTGGTTCACATGGTGAACAACGGCTGTGTTTTGAATATCATAAAGCGCATTTCCACCCAGAAGATTGGCGTCCTTTAAAATCTGCTCCATATGCTCCGTACCTTGCTCTGTGAGCGTTACAGCACGGGCCTTTTCATCTTTTTCATAATCTTCCGGAAGAAGTTGCGGAATGAGTGCGTCAATGCTTGTATAAAGCTCGGAAGAATCCTCTGCAGGACCGGAGATAATCAATGGCGTGCGGGCTTCGTCAATGAGGATGCTGTCTACCTCATCCACAATTCCATAGTTAAAGGGTCGTTGAACCATTTCATCTAAACGGAACTTCATATTATCCCGCAAATAATCAAAACCCAGCTCGTTATTCGTGGCATAAGTTATGTCAGCTTTATAAGCTGCTTGTCGCTCATGATCATCAAGCTCATGAACGATGCAGTCTACGGTGAGACCTAAAAATCTATAAATCTTGCCCATCCATTCGGAGTCACGCTTTGCGAGGTAGTCATTAACCGTTACCACATGAACGCCTTTGCCTTCCAACGCATTGAGATAAACAGGAAGGGTTGCGACAAGGGTTTTACCTTCACCCGTTTTCATTTCCGTAATCATTCCCCGGTGGAGGATGATCCCGCCCTTTAACTGGACATCAAAGTGACGCATGCCAAGGGAGCGTTTTGCAGCTTCTCTTACAACGGCGAAGGCTTCAACAAGCAAGTCATCAAGGGGCGTACCACTTTGAAGACGACCGCGAAATTCTTCCGTTTTATTGCGTAGCTGTTCATCTGTTAACGCTGAAATTTGCTCTTCATAAGCATTAATTTGCGTAACAGTATGCTCCAACCCCTTGATATACCGATCATTGGCTGAACCAAAAACTTTCCGAAAAAGCGTTGTAAACATGGATCCTCTTTCAATATATATATGTATCTAGAATAGCATACACCCAATGAGGGTAAAATGACCAGAGTTTCCTCAAAATACGGATTCGGAGACAAAACTTCCAAGACTATGTTTAAAAAACTCAGGACTTGCAGCGCCATAAATTAAGGTTTATATATAGAGTGTGCCCAAAGGATTTCAAGAATTCGGGCTGGCGCCCAAGCGGCTAGCCCGCAAGGCAACGCCGCCGACCCCTGAAAGCCGAAGTGCAGGTAGAAAAAGGAGTAACCTTCTATGAATGATCGTTCGAAAAATAAAACAATTTTAGGTGTGGAAAGAAAAGCACTTGCTTACAGTGAAGGTCTTCGCACCTATATGCTGAGTGTTTACAACTATATGGCTCTTGGGTTGGGATTGACCGGTGGGGTGGCCCTACTCGTTGTTTCATCTCCCGCATTGTTGAATGCCATCATGCCGATGATGATACTGTTTATCATTGCGCCTGTCGCGCTGGTGTTCTTTATGAGCTTTAAAATTAACACGATGAAATATTCCACAGCTCAAGCTGTCTTTTGGCTCTATGCGTCGTTGAATGGTGTGGCTTTTTCTGTCATTTTCCTTCAATACACGTATGAAAGCATTGGCCGGGTCTTTTTCATCACCGCCGGTATGTTTGCTGCGATGAGCCTCTATGGATATATGACGAAGCGGGATTTAACCGCTATGGGATCCTTCCTCTTTATGGGGCTTATCGGGCTTATTACTGCTTCTATTGTGGGTATTTTTTGGCATAGCACCATGCTTCAATTTCTCATTTCTGTTGCGGGTGTGCTAATTTTCACAGGCCTCACAGCCTATGATACTCAATCCATTAAGGAAGCTTACACCGAGGGTAGCTCGTCAGAAGTTGCTGGCAAACGCGCCATCTTTGGTGCGTTGCAGCTGTACTTAGACTTCATCAACCTGTTCTTGATGATGTTGCGCCTGATGGGTGACAGAAGGTAGGCTCTCAAAAAGGATCGTCATTGCGAAGGGCTTTGGCTCCGAAGTAATCCACAAAGCTACAAAAAGACTGGATGGCTTTATTCCGCGCGTAATGACGCACTTGAAAAGGTATAAGAAAAAAGCCCCCGAGCTGGGGGCTTTTTTTATTTGCGCCAAAATAGCGGCTTTGTCACGGGCCGTTATTTCTATTCAACCACCATCACCCGCAAACCTAAACAATCACCTTCTTCTTGGCCGACTTAGCCCGCTCCCGCAATTCGATATCGATATAGCGGTCAGTAATGGCACTCGAACTATGCCCCGCATCGTCCCGTACGTGCTCCCGAGGGCGATGTTTCACATCTTCCGATATGCCAGTGTGCCTCAACCAGTGTACGGTGGCTACGCGCAGGGCAACGGCTTCCTCGTGGTTCCCTTGTTTTTCCAAATGACTTGCTGCCTGATCGAAACACTCTTGCACAAGCACACGAATGGGTCTGACGCTCGTCATCGGTTTATGAGGGTTTTTCAAATGGGAGATCAGAGGGGTTTGTTCATTGGGCATGGGTGTTGGCGGAAGCCTCAGATGGGTTTCTCGGTAATGCCTTAAAGCTGATAACATGGCGTCGCTGACAGCAATTTGACGCTCTTTGTTGCCCTTGCCAACTGTCTTAAACCACCAATTATTTTCAGAATCTTTAAAGAAATCCCCCATGGTGGGCATCCAACGGGAATTTTCCACGAGTTCAGAAATACGCAAGTACATCCCATAGAGGCAAGAGAGGATAAAGACGGTGCGCTCATGGTGACGATCGCGCTGCGCCTGCTCTTTGGCAAGATGAATAACCGTTTCCCATTGTTGGTTGGAAAGTCGGCGCACGATTTGTGTTTTCGTTTGCTTGCGAATAAATTTGCTTTTTTGACGAATAAGAACAATGGGATTCGCCTGGACATTCCCTTCTTGGAGCAGAAAATTATAAAAGCTGCTCAAAATTCCAAACATAACTTTCAGGGCGGGTTGAGAGAACTGATAGGTTGCTTTATTGAGTTCTAATCCGTCTTTGTGATCCTTTTTTGTGAGATGGGCCTCAAACGGGCGCCACTCAGGGTTGGGATAGGACACACCATCCAATTTCTTGAATCGAGTGGCCTTTTTTAAACCAATCCAACTTTTAGGCGGCTTAAGGCAAAATTCGATGAAGGATTCAATGTCCTCTCGTTTATGGTCTAAGATGGATTTTTTTTGTACAAACCAGCTCCACTGGAGGAAACGTTCCATTTCTCGCCGGTAGGCCGAAAACGTATCTGCACTACCACGGTAGCTATAGAGAAAGTTCAAAGCCATCTTATAGTCGGGAACAGCAAATAGGGGAGGTGAAATTTTTTTAGGTGGAAAACACCGCGTCAGCCATTGTTCAATAACCAGATGGGGATTTGCATGGGCATACACGGCTTTATATTGCGCCATAACTTCGTCAAGGGTATTAAAGATAGGGGTGGGGACATAAAATTTATTGGTCATATCTGAGAGGATTTCCTGCGAAGTTATGAAGGGATTTTATCTAGCTTTAGAAAGGTAAGCAATGGGGTGTGGTTTTGTCTCCCCCTTGACACTCCCTAAAGATCCTCTTACCCTCTAAGAACCATGTCCGATGATCCTAAACTCGACAAATTAAAGCGTCAGATTGAAAAAGCCCAAGCAGAGGCTGAACCCATTCGCGTAAAAGAAAATGAACCTCTCAACAAGCTGGGGAAGTTCTTTAATGTGGGTGTGGAGCTTGTGTCAGGGGTTTTTGTGGGAGTGGGCTGCGGTCTTCTGATTGATTGGGCCTGTGGCACATCCCCGTGGGGGCTGATTTCCCTGTTTATCCTTGGGTCAATTGCTGGTATGCTGAATGTCTATCGGGCATTAACAACCAAGGGCCAGCCGGGCACAAAAAAGGATACTCATGTCTGACCCCCTCCATCAATTTGAAATTCATACCCTTTTCCCTTTAACGATTAAGGGTATCGATATTTCATTTACCAATGCCTCTCTGTTTATGGTTATCGCTGTTGTAGCCACAACCGTTTTTTTAGGGGGGGGGTTAAGCCGCTCTCGAATGATTCCAGGGCCCTGGCAGTCTATGGTTGAACTAGTTTACAGTTTTGTTTCGAATATTTTAGATGAGACCATGGGAGAGAAGGGGCGAAAATACTTTCCATTTATTTTTACAATTTTTATGTTTATTTTCATGGGAAATGTTATTGGAATGATACCGTATACGTATACTTTTACAAGTCAAATTATTGTAACCTTTGGTCTTGCCATGATCGTTTTTGGAATGGCAACCGTGGTAGGGTTTATACATCATGGTTTCCATTATTTTACTCTTTTTGTTCCGAAAGGCGCCCCTATTTATATGCTGCCGCTTATCGTTCCCATTGAAATTTTATCCTACCTTTCGCGCCCGGTTAGCTTGTCTGTGCGACTTTTTGCGAATATGATGGCAGGGCATACGATGTTAAAGGTTTTTGCGGGGTTTACGGTTACTTTAGGCCTATTTGGAATCGCCCCCCTTTCCGTGAATGTCATGCTTATTGCCTTCGAAATACTAGTTGCAGTTTTGCAGGCCTATGTGTTTACAATACTCACTTGTATTTATTTTCAAGATTCCATCCACTTACATTAAAAAAAGGAGAATATTATGGACGTTGAAGCAGCACGAATGATTGGAGCAGGTCTTGCAGTTTTCGCCCTGGCTGGGGTTGGGTTAGGTATCGGGCTCATTTTTTCCTCCCTGATTAGCGCTATTGCCCGCAACCCCTCAGCTCAGGAGAAAATTTTTCCGATCGGTATTTTGGGGTTTGCGCTCACAGAAGCGGTTGCGCTTTTTGCTCTGCTGATTGCCTTTTTGATTTTATTCAAATAAATAGGATAAGGGGTTATTTCCCATGCCTCAACTCGATACCACCACCTTTCCCTCCCAGCTTTTTTGGCTGGGAGTCTGTTTTCTTGTTCTGTATTGGATTCTATCCTACTTTCTAATCCCAAAAATGGTGGGTGTTTTAGAAAAGCGTGAAACGATGCGTGAAGAAAAAATCAATCTTGCGAGTGCATACCGGGAACAAGCTGAGGGTCTTCTTATGGCCTATGAAAAAACCCTTGTTCAAGCCCGCAAAGACGCTCACTTAAACTATCAACTTATTGTCAATGAAACGGTTCAACAAATGGCAGAGAAAAAAAAGGAGATGCTTGAGAAGTTCCAGGACCGGCTCCACATTGCAGAGCAGGCTCTTTATCGAGAACGGGCGAAAGTGAGTTCTGAGATGCCGGCTGTCGCTCAAGATATAGCAGGAGATATTTTACAGAAATTAACCCACCATACTTATCCTGCTGATCAGCTGGTTGTGAAAAAGGATAGAGAATAATGTTTTCAACGCCTGATTTCTGGGTCTTTGTCGCTTTTGTTCTGTTCCTCGGCTTCTTTGGAAAAAGGGCTATGGTTTTTTTGGCCCAACACCTGGACCAACACCGTCAAAAAATAGCTCAACAATTAGAAGAAGC
The DNA here is from genome assembly GCA_013815465.1 of Alphaproteobacteria bacterium. Classification (GTDB taxonomy): domain Bacteria; phylum Pseudomonadota; class Alphaproteobacteria; order UBA9655; family UBA9655; genus UBA9655. The sequence goes on from JACDGE010000007.1 coordinate 28,726, forward strand.
CCAACATTTACACGATGAAGCTTTAAGTCTCTTAAATTCATACAAAAAAAAACATGAAGACGCTGTCGAGCAAGCAAACCAGATTATGGCCCGTGCTGAAAGGGAAGCTTTAGCATTTCAAAAATCGAGTGAAATCGAGTTTCAAAAATTACTAGCACAAAAAGAAAAGGCCCTTTTAGACCGTATCGCTATGGATACAGAAGCCACAACAACGAAGTTAAGAAATCAAGTGGTTGATGAGGCGTTTGCCATTGTAGAAAACCTTCTCTCCAAAGATCTGAAAGAAAGGGGAATATTGACGAAAACGTCTTTGAGGGAAATTTCCGGTCTGGTCCTTAAGGCGAAGACGGAGAGAAATTAGAAGCAATTTGGTGGGCTCCCCCTAAATAAACCATTTGCTGGAAACACCCTCTGCTTATATGATACCTTCCTAAACAATGGAGGATGGGTGTGTTTTCAAGCTTTGAAAGATGGGTGGCCTTTCGGTATTTAAGAGCGCGGCGGCAAGAAGGATTTATCTCTGTGACGGCCTGGTTTTCTTTTCTGGGGATTGGCTTAGGCGTGGCAGCCCTTATTATTGTCATGTCCGTCATGAATGGCTTCCGCCATGATTTGATTGAGCGCATCATTGGGATGAATGGCCATATGGCGATTTATAGCAATACAAACTCTCTCACCAATTTTGACCCGCTCACTGAAGAAATCAAAAAGCTTCCTGGAATGACGGGAGCTAATCCCATTGTGGAAGGTCAAGCTATGGCTATGGCGGGAGGAAATACGACAGGCGTTATGGTGCACGGCATGCGTGCACAGGACCTGGAGGCTCGGAAAAGCCTCACCGATCATTTTATTGCTGGGAGTATGCGTTTGTTTGATCGCCCCAATGGGGCCATTATCGGCAAGCGTTTGGCAGAAAAGTTGGGTCTGATTTTGGGGGATAAAATCACGCTTGTGGCCCCTGAGGGGAATGCAACCGCCTTTGGGACCATGCCTCGCACCCGGACCTTTGAGATCGCTGCTATTTTTGATGCAGGCATGATTCAGTATGATTCTACCTTTATCTTTCTCCCCCTGAGCTCTGCTCAAAAGTTTTTTCAATTAGGGGAGGGGGTTACAGGCATTGAAATCTTTACAGAACATCCTGAAAAACTTGATATGTATAAGGATGAGATTCTTCCCCTTATGGCGGGCAAGAACTGTCGCCTTTTTGACTGGCAGCAAGCCAATAAAGAATTCTTTAGCACGATCAAAGTTGAACGCAATGTGATGTTTGTTATCTTGACCCTTATTATTTTGGTGGCGTCCTTTAATGTGATTTCAACCCTCATTATGATGGTAAAAGATAAGGGGCGGGATATTGCCATTTTACGAACCATGGGAGCTACCCAAGGCATGATTATGCGGATCTTTTTTATTGCGGGTTCTTCTATTGGGGCTTGTGGGGCTCTTGTAGGAACGGTGGGGGGGCTTTTGTTTTCCTGGAATATTGATAGCATCCGCAAGTGGATTGAATCTTTTTCAGGGACTGAACTCTTTCGGGCTGAAGTCTATTTCCTCTCAAAACTTCCTGCTCTCGTTGACCCCAATGAAGTCTTCCTTGTGGTGACCATTTCCCTTGTCCTCACTTTTCTGGCATCATTGTATCCGGCATGGCGGGCGTCCCGCCTAGACCCGGTGGAGGCTCTTCGCTATGAATAATCCTGTTCTTTCCTTAAAAAATCTGAAACGAACCTTCCATCAAGGCCCCGCTACCCTACAGGTTTTGCGGGGAATTACCTTGGATCTTTATCCCGGTGAGATCGTGGCTCTTGTGGGGCCGTCTGGATCGGGTAAATCCACGTTGCTCCAGACCGCAGGCCTTCTTGAAAAAGCGGATGGAGGAGAGGTTGTTATTGATGGAAAAGTGTGTTCCTCTCTTAACGATGCTACCCGCACCAAAATCCGTCGAGATGTTTTGGGCTTCGTTTACCAATTCCATCATCTCTTGCCCGAGTTCGATGCGGAAGAAAATATTATTTTGCCCCAAATGATCGGAGGAAAATCTTTTCATGAGGCCCGCATTCGAGCGCGAGATTTGTTAAAGGAAGTGGGAATTTTGGAGAGAGCGACTCACCGCCCTGCACGCCTCTCTGGAGGAGAGCAACAGCGGGTTGCGATTGTCAGAGCCCTTGCCAATCGTCCTAAAATTCTTCTTGCGGACGAGCCAACGGGTAATCTTGATGAGCATACGGCAGCAAGCGTTTTTGAAAAGCTGACCCAACTGGTGCGCAAAGAAAATCTCTCCGCTCTCATTGCGACCCATAATATGGACCTCGCCAAACAGATGGATCGCATCTTTACGCTCCATGAGGGGCAGCTTTTAATTCAGTAGGGAAAGGCGTGTGACAGGGGGCTAATTTCAAACAAACACAATTTCTGATTGACAACTTGCTCTAGATCTCTTATTTCCTGAATAGTGTTTGTATGGAGGGATGGCCGAGCGGTCAAAGGCAGCAGACTGTAAATCTGCCGACGAACGTCTACGCAGGTTCGAATCCTGCTCCCTCCACCACAGCACACGTATACCCAAAGGATTTCAAGGCTTGTTCCCGTCCTCGCAAAAGCGGGGAACACGGTGAACAGGGCGGGCGCTACCGCAACGCCTCTCACACTTGAAAGACTCAGGGGATTTTGAGCGGGTGTAGCTCAATGGTAGAGCTCCAGCCTTCCAAGCTGGCCATGAGGGTTCGATTCCCTTCACCCGCTCCATGAATTTGATGAGGATAGAATTATGGCAAAAGAAAAGTTTGAGCGGAAGAAGCCGCATTGTAACATTGGAACGATTGGTCATGTGGACCATGGGAAGACGACCTTAACGGCGGCGATAACAAAAGTGTTATCGTTGACGGGTGGCGCGGTGTTTACAGGTTATGACATGATTGACAAGGCGCCGGAAGAAAGAGCGCGGGGGATCACCATCTCGACAGCCCACGTTGAGTATGAAACGCCCGATCGTCACTATGCGCACGTTGATTGTCCCGGACACGCGGACTACGTGAAGAACATGATCACGGGTGCAGCTCAAATGGATGGTGCGATTCTGGTTGTGAATGCGGCCGATGGTCCGATGCCTCAGACTCGCGAACACATTTTGCTTGCGCGCCAAGTTGGTGTTCCCGCTCTTGTTGTCTTTATGAACAAAGTGGATCAGGTTGATGATCCTGAGCTGATAGAATTGGTTGAGATGGAAATTCGTGAATTGCTGACTTCTTATGGTTTTCCAGGGGATGATATTCCGATTGTGAAAGGATCCGCCTTGTGTGCCTTAGAAGGCCGTGAGGATCCCATTGGAAAAGATGCGATTATGGAGTTGATGACGGCTGTTGATACGTATATTCCCCAGCCCGAGAGAGCGCTGGACAAACCCTTTTTGATGCCGATTGAAGACGTGTTTTCTATCTCTGGCCGTGGTACGGTTGTGACGGGGCGTGTTGAGAACGGAATTGTCAAAGTTGGAGAAGAAGTAGAAATTATTGGTTTGAAGGCGACGGTGAAGACGACAGTGACGGGCGTTGAAATGTTCCGTAAGCTGTTGGATCAAGGTCAAGCGGGCGATAACGTTGGTGCGCTTCTTCGAGGAACCAAGAGAGAAGACGTGGAGCGTGGGCAAGTTTTGGCAAAGCCAGGAAGTATCACGCCGCACACGAACTTCAATTGTGAAGCTTATATTTTGAAGAAAGAAGAAGGTGGTCGTCATACGCCCTTTTTTGGGAACTATCGTCCTCAGTTTTACTTCCGTACGACGGATGTGACAGGGACGGTGAAGTTACCGGATGGGGTAGAGATGGTGATGCCTGGAGACAATGTAACGATGGAAGTTGAGCTGATTGCTCCAATTGCCATGGATGAAGGTCTTCGTTTTGCGATCCGCGAGGGTGGCCGTACAGTTGGTGCGGGCGTCGTCGCTTCCATCAAGAAGTAAGGAATTCACGGGTCAGGATTCAGAGGTTGGGGGTCAGAAGAGATCCTATCTCTGATTCCTGATTCCTGTTATGTAGGAGTGTAGCTCAACTGGCTAGAGTACCGGTCTCCAAAACCGGGGGTTGTGGGTTCGAGTCCCACCACTCCTGCCAAGGTTTACCTTGGTTTGTCTAACGTCACTTTTCCTTCGGGGACCTGCTTAGGTCGTTAAGACGCAACAATATAGCGTAATACGTGATGCGCAACAATAAACTCTTACCCCAAATTACCAGGCCTTCCTCCCGAAAATTTCTTCAAAGTGTCCCGCTATTATCCTCCGGATATAAGCGCTCCTCGTATTAAAGTGTGATTTTAAAATTCTTAAAGAGGGATGCGATAAAAAGTAATAACCAGGAGGCAGGGGGGACGCAAGAACTGCCTATTGCATTTTTATCCGACCCCGGTTTGAGTACGAATATGTCAGTATTGTCCGTTTCTCCTCAATGGTTTTTGGGAAGACTATTTTGCGGTTGCATGTTTCACGTATTAGGCTTGAAAAGTGAAACACTCACTTCTTTTGTGAAATACGCGTGAAATATGGGTCCAAAAAAAGTGTTTCCTGATGGAACACTCCACCGGCTCTCCTCCACACCATTTTTAGGGATTCCTCATGCGCCTTAGAGAAAACCGTGACGTTGCTTAAGAGCTTACCGCAGAATTCAAACGATAAAATCTAATATAATTCCCATATCGGGTATCTACATAAAAAAGAGGATGTTTATAAACCGGCTCATTGCCCCACTTGGATTCAACAAAACCGAGGGAATCATAAACACCATAATGTGCGGGCCACCCTAACTGCTTATAATAACAAACAAGGTCTCCTTTTTTGGGCTCTCTTGTTGCTGTAAAATACTCCTCAATCCTTTCGTTATTCGGGCATTCTACTCCTTGAAGATTCGGATAGTGGTCCTTGTAGTCGGAGGTCTTAAAGATTGCACCAAATGCATACATATAACACTTTCCAAAGAATTTAATATAGTTCATACGCTGTATTTCAGCAGGATATTTAGATTCAGGATGGTCACAGTTATCTAACTCTTCTCTAATTCGCTTATTTTCTTCCGATGCATCAAATTCTACGTATAAATCATCGCGCATCGTGAAAGTAAAAATATCTTCTTTTACTGTGTCTATGGTATATGGCTGCGGTTTAAGACGATAAAACTGGGCCAAATCTCCATAATAATCAGGAGAGAAAAAGACATCATGTTGATAAACAAAGGGATTGTTCCATCCCCATTTAGACTCTACCCTTCCTCCAAGCTTAGCCTCTCTATAAATCCCCGTATGAGGAACATACTGTGCTTTTGGGTAGACTGCCAGGTCCCCCTCTTCTGGCCGTGTTGTGCAGTCAAAATAGTGATTGACGATATAGCCTATTCCGTAAGCCTTCGCTTGATAGAGGATTGCATGAAAGGGAACTCCAGAACTTTGTTCTAATGGTTCCCTTAATGTCTTTAGGGTATACTCATAAGCATGGAGGGCTGACTCCTTATCTTCTAATTCTTTGAGTTCAAGGAAAAAACCCCCGCCTTCTTTGATTTCTTCTGTATAAGTCATTTTTTGCCATGAGGTTGCTCTGTTAGAGTTAGGCTTCCCGGCTATAAACGACCTTGAATAGGTTTCTACCCCATCCTTTTCATTACTTTTTTGAAGACTTGGGGTTCCCGCCACCGGCCCTAAATTCTCAGGCTCAACGCTCATGGCCTGGCAAAAATGAGAATTAAGGAAAGAAAAACTAAAAATAAAGATAGTTAAACAATTAATCATTTATGTCGTTTTATCGTAAACAGTGTTGTGTACATAAATATTAATTAGTAATTAAAGTAAATATTTAAAGGGGCGAGCCTATTAATTGTACATTTTTAGACCTTCAGCCCCTCGCCTTCAGCCGGTCAATCGAAGTTTTTCTAATAATCTGTGGATGTTTTTTGGGTTGTGTAAAGGTTCTCTTGCGTAAAATACAGCGGCTGCTTCTCATTATTATTATTAATAATTAACCAAAAACATTGCTGGACACGCTCATTATAATTTACTTCTTTATTATATATTTGCCAGCTCACTACCCCATGATTTTTTTGAGGTAGGAAAGAAGGGCTCGAAAAGTTTCATAAAATTCTAGATCTTTAGTTTGACAAAAAACAAAAAGAAAGAAAAACTATGGATCTCGCGGCCCTTCTCGAAAGATATCAAACCCTATTACCCTGAAATTTGGCAAGAACAAAATGCTTTGTGAGCATGATTTTAGGAATGATTGCCTCAGGATCAGTCCAACAACACAAGACCGCCCTTGGATTTACAGGAACTGCCAAACAAAAATCTGTTTGTACCCGAATCTCTAATTTCTTAAAAACATTCGACTTCATCTATTAATCATGTTATACGTGGATTAAATTATGTTGTATTTAATAAATTAAATTTTACGATGATGAAAAATTTCTTATTATGCATTTGCTTAAGTTTAACTATAAGCACCGCCAAAGCGATGGAGGAGGAACATAGTCCTCTCTCACCGACCTATAGACCCGTTTTCAGACAAGGCTTTTCGATGCAAGACCTTGGACGATGCGCGCAAGTAAGCCGTCAGTGGAATGAGCATTCAGCCGATAATTTTTTTTGGGATCCAATCGCCCAAGATTATGGAAACTTTCATGGGTTTCCAACCACATTGGATTTCAGTAGGATACCTAAGAAATGGAAAGACATGATGCACCGCACGCTAACTCATAGGATAGCTCCACACAGTCTAGTCACTCCCACCTTAACGTATAAAAGGGTAGAAAATTTTAAGAAGCGTCAAGAAATTGATCCAAAGTTCAAACCGACTGCTTTGGACATAATCTCTAATAGTAGAATTGTGTTGTAACTTACGTCCGCATTGGCATCAAAACATAAAGAGCTGATGTATCCGCCCCGTCTTTCGCAATAATGGCTTGGGTTTCATCCCCAATGAGCAGCTGTAATGAAGGGCTGGAAATTTGCTGTGTCACGTCAAGAAACATTTTATTCTTGCCAAATTCCAGGGTAATAGGGTGCGATATCTTTCGAGAAGGGCCGCGAGATCCATAGTATTTCTTTCTTTTTGTTTATTGCTAAACTAAAGATCTAAAATTTTATAAATCTTTTCAATCCCTTCTTTCCTGCCTCAAAAAATCATGGGGTAGTGAGATTTGCCAGTATAGAGACCCTCTGCTTATTATAGAGGGCATTATCGCTCGATTACATACGAATAATTTTGCGGACACTTAAAAGAGGTCAGAGTTTCCTTAGATATTCCTTTACATTTTTTCTTTTGCTTTATCCTGATTATCAAGATCTATTGGTTTTGCATTTTTAGCATTTTGAAATTTTTCAATGTCTTCTTTAGGAGTAAGATCTTTGTGGGGAGGGATATCGTTATAAATGTGACTAAAAAACACTAATCCATCCACGAGCCTTGCAAAATGCTTATACGTCGTTGGGATCCCGGTAAGAGGATTATGATTGGTAACTTTTTGTGTTGTTAAAGCCCCTTCAGGATTTTTTTCAACTTCTTCTAACAGTTCTTGGTTTACAAACTTACCATCCGGATTTTGCCAAGACAATGCATTATGTCCTACTAGCCCGGGATACTTACAAGAAGCTAAAATAACTCCATCTTCTGTCATAACATTAACTCCCATAGAGCCAAATTCATAGTTCTTGCAAAAAGGATTATTAGAATCACTAAATAATTTAATAGATTCTTTAAGCCCATTTTTTTGATAAAAACAAACAGCATTATTAACAAGTTCTATGGTTTTTTGTTGTTTTATAGCACTTGAATCTGTGGATTCAGAAAAATGGTCATATTTTCCAGTTTTACAATCTGCATAAAGGTTAGATGTCAGCAAGGCTGAAATCAGCATAATAGCTTTATAATGAATTATTTTCATAATTTGTTCTCCATTTTATAATAGCCTACTCATATTTGATTAAAAATTAGTTACCTTTTTTATTGTACAAAATTTTTTGATGGAGGCGATAATGGCATGAGGCTTTGGTGGTGGCCCAGATTTCACCCATTAAGATCCTTGGCACAGGTAGTTGAACACTCTCCGGTTCAATACATGGGACTGCAAAGATTATAAGCCCAATTTTAGTCTTCTTCACATAGATTGTATCTCTGTCTTTAATCGCGGAAAAATTGTAGAGAATGCTACTCAACAGGAACTTCTCCAGAGCTAGCATTTACACACCTTTCCGGAATATCCGGGTGGGAGGCCCCTTGTCGGAGAGGAAGGATGAGCAATTTTGAGGCTCTTGAGGATCGTTCTTCCACAAGTCTTATCTCTTTTCTGAGACGAAATTATACACTCTTGTCCCAAAACACACATCCGGTCAAAGTACCCCCGATGAATTTTGGAGATTCGTAAACTCCACCTAACCCCTTGAAACTTTGGTGCCGGAGAAGTGAGTCGAACTCGAGGTAATAAACGTACCTGTAAGGGCTTTTCTTTTTGCCGCTGGCTTATGCCCCTCTTCTTGCGTGATGACAAAAGCTGACATAAAACATATTAAAAGCACATATCTTTCTAGACTAAAGAGCCTGAGCCATGGGACGCTCCTCGGATATTTGGCGACAAAAAACAGTAACAAATCTGTACAAACAACAACAAAGAATCAGAGGCAAGCAATTGATTTGATTGACATCATTTGTTAACGTTTGTTGTCAGTTAAACACTTTAACTGTCGTCAAAGGGAGGGGCGCGGGTTCGAGCCCTGCCCCTCCTGCCAAAAACATTTGTAATTTAGATTAAACCCTGCTAAGAAAGGGTGGAGTTAACCCGGAAAAGGACTATGGCAAAGATATCTCCCCTTGAATTTATGCGCCAAGTGCGTCAAGAAGTGTCGAAGGTCACGTGGCCAACACGCAAAGAAACAATTATAACGTCTATTATGGTGTTTCTGATGGTGTTCATCTGCGCCGTGTTTTTTTTAATTGTGGATCGCCTCCTCGCGTGGGGAGTCTCTTTCATTTTAGGAATGGGAGCTTAGGACAAATGTTGCCACAAAATTTTCATTGGTACGTTGTGAATGTTTATTCAGGATACGAAAAAAAAGTTGTTGAATATATTCAAGAGCAGGCCTCAAAAAAAGGTTTTTCTCATCAGATCGAAACAATTTTTGTTCCTACCGAAGAGGTTGTTGAAGTAAAAAAGGGTGCAAAGGTTACATCTGAGCGTCAATTTTTTCCCGGCTATGTGTTGATAAAAATGCAATTAACCGATGAACTCTGGCACTTGATTCGACATACCCCAAAGGTTTCTGGCTTTTTAGGAGCTAAAGGAAAGCCCACTCCTGTTAACCAAGTTGAGGTTGATCGAATCTTGGTGCAGGTTGCAGAAGGTGTTCAAAAGCCCAAATCAACAGTTACTTTTGAAGTGGGTGAACAAGTGCGTGTTTCAGAAGGGCCCTTTACATCGTTTAATGGGCTTGTGGAAGAAGTGGATGAAGAAAAACAGCGCGTTAAGGTGGCTGTTTCCATCTTTGGTCGGTCAACGCCCATTGATTTGGATTTTGTTCAGGTGGAAAAAATTTAACCCTGTATAAGGGCTACTGCGGGAGGCGTGCCATCGCCGTACCGCAAACTCAAAGAAGAAGGAGTAAAAAATGGCAAAGAAAATTGAAGGCTATATTAAGCTGCAGATTCCTGCAGGAAAAGCAAATCCATCGCCCCCCGTTGGGCCAGCTCTTGGGCAGCGTGGACTCAATATTATGGAATTCTGTAAGGCATTTAATGCCCAAACACAGAGTATGGAGCCAGGCATACCTATCCCCGTAGTTATTACAGCGTATGGTGATAGGACGTTTAGCTTTGTTACGAAAACCCCCCCTGTGAGCTACTTCTTAAAAAAAGCGGCAGGACTTACAAAAGGATCTGCCACTGCAGGAGCAGGAACTATAGGAAAAGTAACAATGGAACAAGTTCGTGAGATTGCAAAGACGAAGATGCAAGATCTCAATGCAAATGACATTGAGGGAGCATCCCAGATGATCGTAGGGTCTGCCCGTTCTATGGGCATTGAGGTAGTGGAGTAAAGAAAATGGCAGGAAAACGGATTCGTAATGCTTATGAAGGACTTGATTCTTTATCCCATTATAGTGTAAAAGAGGCTATTCGCGTCGTAAAGAAGCGGGCAACAGCAAAATTTGATGAAACAATTGAATTGGCTATGAATTTAAATGTTGATCCTCGAAAGTCGGAACAAAATATACGTGGTGTCACCCAATTGCCAGCAGGAACGGGTAAAACCCTCCGTGTTGCTGTTTTTGCTAAAGGAGCAAAGGCAGAAGAGGCAAAAAAAGCTGGTGCAGATATTGTGGGAGACGAAGATTTAGCTGAAAAAATTCAAGGAGGCGAAATTAATTTTGATCGCTGCATTGCAACGCCGGATATGATGGGTCTTTTAGGAAAGCTTGCTCGCATATTAGGGCCCCGAGGGCTTATGCCGAATCCAAAACTGGGCACAGTTACGATGGATGTGGGTGAAGCTGTAAAGGCTGCAAAAGGCGGTCAGGTGGAGTATCGTGCAGAAAAAGCAGGAATCGTTCATGCGGGAATCGGAAAAGTTAGTTTTTCAGAGGAAGATATTGAGAGAAACTTGCGTTCTTTCGTGGATGCGATTATGAAGGCTAAACCTACTGGTGTAAAAGGGGCATATGTAAAAAATATTTCTCTTTCATCAACCATGGGGCCATCCGTAAGGATTGAGATTGCTGATTTAACATAATTACCGCGTGAGCGGTGATGAGGGAATACCATTTCCCTCAACCTGTCCAAGACTGTGGGGATCATATATCCGCAGCTTAAAAGCTGAAGGGCAACGCCCCTGAAGCTCGAAAGCCAAAGGATAGAGGTTTAAGGCGAAAGCCCCTACATAGACGGGAGAGTCGAAATGAGAGTGCGGCAGCCTCAAAATGACGATTTTCGCGGACGGGACGACCCAGTGAGAACTGGTTTTTAGTGTAACCTAATCTTTGGTTATGCCCAAAGGATTTCAAGGCTTGTCCCTTAGCTCATGGCGGGGGGCTCCTAGATCCCCATGTTCCCCGCTTTTGCGAGGACGGGGACAGACTTGAAAGGCTGAAGGTTTATTCCAAGGATTAACAAATGGAGACGTACATGGACCGTAGCGAAAAAGAACAGCTGGTCTCGTCTTTGCGTCAAGACCTTTCAGAGTCGAGTTTGGTCATTGTTGCCCAACAAACAGGGTTGACAGTGGCACAAGTCTCCGACTTGAGGCGTCAGATGCGTGAAGCGGGTGCACAGTACAAGGTTGCCAAAAATACATTGGCGCGCTTGGCTATTGCAGGTACAGAAAATGAACTTATGACAAGTTTCCTTTCTGGGCCAACAGCATTGGCTTATTCTAAAGATCCTGTTGCGGCTGCAAAGGTAACGATAAAATTTGCTAACACCAATGACAAATTCAAGGTAGTTGGAGGCTCACTCAACGGTAGGATTTTAAATGCTAAAGAAATTGAAAACCTATCCAAGCTTCCTCCGTTGAACGAATTGAGAGCAAAAATTATTGGTATTATTTCAACGCCTGCCACACGTGTGGCTGGTGTTTTGCAGGCGCCTGCAGGCCAATTGGCCCGGGTGTTTTCTGCTTATGGAAAAAAAGCTTAAATGACCCAATATACCCAAAGAATTTCAAGAACTAGGGTAGGCGCCCCAAGGGGGAGTGAGAGGAACGTATCCTTATACGTGATCAAGCATGACTCGCGACGAGCAACGACCCGGATACTTGAAAGGCTAAGGGTAAATCTAACAAAGGAGTATTAAACTATGGCTGCACAACTTGAAAAGATTGTAGACCAACTATCTGAATTAACTGTTATCGAAGCTGCAGAGCTTTCTAAAATGCTGGAAGAAAAGTGGGGCGTAAGCGCCGCTGCTCCAGTTGCAATGGCTGCTGTTGCTGGAATGGGCGCAGAGGCTGCACCCGCCGAAGAACAAACTGAGTTTGAAGTGATTTTGGCAGCTGCTGGTGATAAAAAGATTGAAGTCATCAAAGAAGTTCGCGCAATTACAGGCCTTGGCTTAAAAGAGGCCAAAGATCTTGTGGAAGGCGCGCCTAAGACGGTGAAAGAAGCTGTTTCAAAGTCAGAAGCTGAAGAAATCAAGAAGAAACTTGAAGCGGTTGGCGCAAAAGTAGACCTAAAATAAACGAATTTGGGGTTATTTTCCCCGAATTTTTAAAAACCGACGGGGAAGAAATTCCCTCGTCGGTACACCTATTAAAGGTGTAACCATATCCTAAATTTATTGATTTATGTAAGAGGCATCAATGGCGAGAACTTATACGGAGCGCAAAAAGATTCGGAAAAGCTTTGCACGGATACCTGAAATAGCTCCTTTGCCCAATCTGATCGAGCTACAAACCACATCCTATAGTAATTTCCTGCAAATGGATGTGCCGGCAGAAAATAGAGTTTCAATGGGTTTGCAAGAAGTTTTCAAATCTGTTTTTCCAATTAGTGATTTTTCTGGAAAGTCTCAACTTGAGTTCTATCGGTATGACTTCGATGGACCGAAATATGATGTAGACGAATGTAAACAAAGGGGTGTGACCTTTTCAGCACCTTTAAGAGTGACCTTTCGATTAATTGTATGGGACATTGATGAAGAAACGGGCGCGAAATCCGTGCATGATATCAAAGAACAAGAAGTTTACATGGGTGATATTCCCCTCATGACTGAAAATGGAACCTTTGTTGTCAATGGAATTGAGCGTGTTGTGGTGTCTCAAATGCATCGTTCGCCTGGGGTCTTTTTTGACCATGACAGTGGAAAATCCCATTCGTCGGGGAAGTATCTTTTTTCAGCGCGCGTAATTCCTTATCGGGGATCTTGGTTAGATTTTGAGTTCGACGCAAAAGATATCGTTTTTGCGCGTATAGATCGAAAAAGAAAGCTTCTCATCTCTACCTTTCTCATGGCTATGGATAGCGCTGAGACAGAAGAAAAGCGCAAAATTGCTGCCGAAAAGGGAGAAAAGCTCGACCCTATTGACGCTCAAGGCATGTCTCGTGAAGAAATTTTGAATGTCTTTTATGGCACGGTTGAATACCAAAAATGTGGAGAACATTGGAAAACAGCTTTCAGGCCGGAATTGGTTAAACCTGGGAAGCTGGCCCATGATTTAATTGATGCGGCTACGGGGAAAGTCGTGGCAGCCGAAGGTGCTAAGGTCAATATGCGTTTTGCGCGTAAACTTCAGACAGAAGGTCTTAATGAAATTCTTGTTTATGAAAATGATGTGCTCGGTTGTTATGTTGCAAGTGATTTAATTAATGAAAGCACCGGTGAAGTTTATGCTGAAGCAGGTGATGAAATAACGCCTGCGTTTCTAGAAGTCATTGCAAAGGCGGACGTGCAAAGTATTCCTACTTTGGACATCGACCACGTTAACGTGGGAGCTTATTTGCGAAATACTTTAATGGCAGATAAAAATTTGACGCGTGAAGATGCACTTGTCGATATCTATAGAATCTTACGTCCCGGGGAGCCTCCAACGATCGAGGGAGCCGAAGCTCTATTTCACGGACTTTTCTTTGACACAGAGCGCTATGACTTGTCATCTGTTGGTCGCGTGAAAATGAACTCACGCCTTGGATTAGACGTGCCCGATACGATGCGTGTTCTTAACAAGCAAGATGTTCTCGCTATTATTAAAGTGCTGCTTAATTTGAAAGATGGCAGAGGCGTAATTGATGATATTGATAACCTAGGCAATAGACGTGTGCGTTCTGTAGGCGAACTTTTAGAAAACCAATACCGTGTTGGTCTTTCCCGTATGGAACGGGCAATACGAGAAAGAATGAGCTCTGTTGAAATCGAGATGGTTATGCCTCACGATTTGATAAATGCGAAGCCTGCTGCGGCAGTTGTGAGAGAGTTCTTCGGTACGTCTCAGTTGTCTCAGTTTATGGATCAAACCAATCCTCTTTCAGAGATCAATCATAAACGTCGTTTGTCGGCTTTAGGCCCAGGCGGTTTGACACGTGATCGTGCAACCTTTGAAGTCCGAGATGTGCATCCCACCCATTATGGGCGTATTTGTCCTATTGAAACCCCGGAAGGTCCAAACATTGGGCTTATCAACTCTTTGGCAACCTATGCCCGCGTGAATAAGTACGGATTCATCGAAACTCCCTATCGTAAAGTTATTGATGGAAAAGTAACAAGCGAAATTACCTATCTTACGGCTATGGATGAAAGCAAACATACGATTGCCCAGGCAAATGCTGAATTAGATAAGAATAATCAGTTTACGGCAGACTTTGTTAACTGTCGACAAAATGGCGACTTTGTCGTGGCGCCTGCAGCTGAAATCGATCTCATGGATGTTTCTCCAAAGCAAATTGTATCCGTTGCAGCTTCATTGATTCCCTTTATCGAAAATGATGATGCAAACCGTGCTTTGATGGGGTCCAACATGCAACGCCAAGCCGTCCCTCTATTGCGTTCGGAAGCGCCGTTCGTTGGAACGGGAATGGAAGGGCCTGTGGCTCGTGACTCAGGCGTTGCCATTATTGCAAAGAGAACAGGCATTGTAGATCAAGTTGATGCCTCTCGTATTGTGATTCGCGTTACGGACGTGAGTGCAATGACCACAAGCAATGTCGATATCTATAATCTCTTGAAGTTTCAACGATCTAATGACAAAACCTGCGTCAACCAGAAGCCTCTTGTAAAAGTTGGGGATAAAATTGAAAAGGGTGATATCATTGCCGATGGGCCTTGTATGAATATGGGGGAACTTGCTCTTGGTTCCAATGCGCTTGTCGCATTCGTTTCTTGGAATGGGTACAATTTTGAAGACTCTATTATTATTTCAGAACGCATTGTTAAAAATGATATTTTTACGTCAATCCACATTGAAGAATTTGAACTTTCAGCACGAGATACCAAGCTAGGTAATGAGGAAATTACGCGCGATATCCCGAATGTCGGTGACGAAGCCTTGCGTCATTTGGATGAGGCAGGGATCGTTTATATCGGTGCCGATGTGAAGCCTGGAGATATCCTCGTTGGTAAAGTTACGCCCAAAGGGGAAGCTCCTTCTACGCCCGAAGAAAAGCTCTTGCGGGCCATTTTTGGAGAGAAAGCATCAGATGTGCGAGACACGTCTTTAAGGCTTCCTCCTGGAGTCCAAGGAACGATTGTTGAAGTTCGTGTTTTCTCTCGCCGAGGCGTGGAAAAGGATGAGCGTTCTTTAGCCATTGAACGCGCAGAAATCGAAAGACTTGCGAAAGATCGTGATGCAGAAAGGTCAATTTTAGATAGAAACTTTTATGCATCTCTAGAGGAATTGCTGCTCAAGCAAAAAATTGTGAGTGCCCCCGCAGGTGTAAAGAAGGGAACAACGGTTACAAAGAGCGTGCTTGATTCTTTGTCTAAAGGCCAGTGGCGTCAAATTGTTGTGGAAGACGATGCTATAATGTCAGCTCTAGAGTCGGCAAAGCAGAATCATGATAATCGAACGACTGTTCTTCAGACCCGTTTTGAAGATAAGGTTGATAAGTTAAGACGTGGTGATGAGCTGCCCACAGGTGTTTTAAAGCAAGTCAAAGTTTTTGTTGCGGTGAAACGCAAACTTCAACCAGGAGATAAAATGGCAGGACGCCATGGGAACAAGGGAGTCGTTTCTCGTATTGTTCCTATAGAAGATATGCCTCATCTGGAAGACGGAACACCCGTAGATATCGTTTTGAATCCTTTGGGCCTCCCTTCCCGTATGAATGTGGGTCAAATCCTTGAAACCCACTTAGGTTGGGCTGCAGCAGGATTGGGGCGCCAAATTAATGATGCGCTTGCCAAAATGGCTCTCGAAGAGCACAAAGATACGACCCATTTACGGACCGCTCTTGATTACGTCTATGAAGATGATCAGATCATAAAAGATATTAAGGGCTTATCTGATGATGAGGTTGTCGAACTTGCAACGAACTTGACGGGTGCCATTCCCATGGCAACTTCGGTCTTTGATGGAGCTCATGAGGCTGATATCAATCACCAGCTTAAAAAAGCCAACCTTGATACCAGTGGACAAGTGACATTGATTGATGGGAGGTCCGGCGAGCCGTTTGATCGGAAGGTAACTGTGGGATATATGTATATGCTTAAACTTCACCACTTGGTGGATGATAAGATTCATGCTCGATCCGTTGGACCCTACAGTCTTGTTACCCAGCAGCCCCTGGGAGGAAAGGCTCAGTTTGGTGGACAACGGTTTGGAGAAATGGAAGTATGGGCTCTCGAAGCTTATGGAGCCTCCTATACTCTCCAAGAAATGTTGACAGTTAAATCGGATGACGTTTCCGGACGAACAAAGGTTTATGAATCGATTGTGCGTGGAGATGATAACTTTGAGTCTGGTATCCCTGAATCTTTTAACGTTTTGATTAAGGAATTGCGTTCCTTAGGATTGAACGTGGAATTGGGTGTAAATGAATAGAAATAAAAAGATAATAAAACTTTTTAACTTATTATTTCTGAAAGGTGGATATTAACGTGAGTGATATAACTCTTAAATATTATTTAGTTGCTTCAGCGATGGCTTTTGCAAGTATTAATCCAGCGTTAAGAGCAATGATTCAAGATGAACTAGAGGTTGATAAAAAAACTATCGTGAGTGAAAATTTCAGAGACCGTAACGGTAAGAAATCTGGAGTTTTGATCTTACATTGCGTAGGGCTTGATGATGCTTGGGTTTCTAAAAATTATGGTTTAAACAATACCAACGGGGGGCTCGGGGTAAGTGCACACTACTATGTCTCTCAAGAAAGCAAAAAAGTCTACCAGCTCGTGTCTGAAGAATTGAGTGCTTTTCATGCGGGTCCAAGTGAATGGCGTTCTTTGGCAAAGGAAAATAACCTTCAAGGATTAAATGATATATCTATAGGCATTGAGTTTCAATCTCCCGGATATGCCCAAATTAAGAGGGAAGCATATTATCCTTATAGCTTCGCGTCCTATAGTGAAGAACAAATAAACTCTGGCATCCTATTGAGCAAACAAATAATCAAAAAACACAATATTACTCCAGAAAATGTTGTCTGGCATTCAGATGTGTCCCCTTTGCGTAAAACTGATCCGGGAGCTTTATTTGATGGGAGAAGATTTGCGCAAAATGGTATAGGTGTTTGGCCTTCTGCAGATCGTCTAGAAGATAATCAATTAGAAACATCGTTATCTACTATTCAAGCGGGTTTAAAGAGTTGGGGTTATCCTCATGTTGAAACAACGGATGTTTTTGATAATGCAACTAAGTATGTTTTAACAGCCCATTATATGCATTATTTACCTCAAGAAGTGCAGTGGGAAGACTTCAAAAATCAAGCGTCAGGCTCGATTTTTGATACTGTACAAGAGTGGAGTGATTTCCCCTACCAAAAGGATGTTCTTGCTATTTCTTTGGAAAATTTGAATAGGAAAAATTTTGAAAAATTTTAAATTTAAGCGTAATAACGATAACGAAGCATTAGGAATTAGGAGAACGGCATGCGTGAAGTAATGAATCTCTTTGGGCAGATTCCAAGTCCTCAACATTTTGATGATATTCGCATTTCAATTGCGAGTCCGGAACGGATACGTTCTTGGTCATTTGGTGAAATTAAGAAACCTGAGACGATCAACTACAGGACTTTTAAGCCGGAACGTGATGGCTTGTTTTGTGCTCGGATTTTTGGTCCGATCAAGGACTATGAATGCTTGTGTGGCAAATATAAGCGCATGAAATATCGCGGTATTATCTGCGAGAAGTGTGGTGTTGAAGTTACGCTCACGAAAGTTCGCCGAGAGCGGATGGGGCATATTGAGCTTGCATCTCCTGTGGCCCATATATGGTTTACAAAATCACTCCCCAGCCGGATTGGATTACTTCTCGACCTTATGCTTAAGGATTTGGAAAAAGTTCTCTATTTTGAAAATTACATTGTTTTTGAGCCTGGTCTGACCTCCTTAAAGAAGGGTCAGCTCTTGAGTGAAGAAGAATACTATAGAGCTCAAGATGAATATGGAATGGATGCATTTGAAGCAGGAATCGGGGCGGAAGCTCTCCGTGATATGCTAAAGGCCATTGATCTTGAAGAGGAACGCGTTCAACTTCGCGAAAACCTATTTGAGACAAAGTCTGAGCTGAAACGAAAAAAATACGTTAAGCGTTTGAAACTCATAGAAGCCTTTATTCAGTCAGGTAGCCGCCCGGAGTGGATGGTTTTAGAAGTTATTCCCGTTATCCCACCTGAAATTCGGCCATTAGTACCTTTGGATGGAGGTCGATTTGCGACGTCTGACCTCAATGATCTTTATCGACGGGTGATTAACCGGAATAATCGATTAAAACGACTAATGGAGTTGCGCGCACCTGACATCATTGTGCGTAACGAAAAGCGTATGCTTCAAGAATCTGTGGATGCTCTTTTTGACAATGGCAGGCGTGGTCGCGTGATCGCGGGTACGAACCGTCGTCCCTTAAAGTCTATATCTGATATGTTGAAAGGAAAACAAGGACGATTCCGTCAAAATCTTCTCGGAAAACGTGTTGATTATTCGGGTCGTTCCGTCATTGTTGTTGGTCCCGAACTTAAGCTTCATCAATGTGGCCTGCCAAAGAAAATGGCCCTGGAGCTCTTTAAGCCATTCATTTACTCACGCCTTGAGCGATATGGTCTTGCAAATACGATAAAAGCTGCCAAGCGGATGGTCGAGAAAGAACGCCCAGAGGTTTGGGATATTTTGGAAGAAGTTATTCGTGAGCATCCCGTTCTTCTGAACCGTGCACCGACTTTACACCGCTTGGGAATTCAAGCTTTTGAACCTGTCCTCGTAGAAGGGAAAGCGATTCAACTTCATCCTCTTGTCTGTACGGCTTATAATGCGGACTTTGATGGAGATCAGATGGCCGTTCATGTGCCCCTTTCTTTGGAAGCGCAGCTCGAGGCACGTGTGTTGATGATGTCGACAAACAACATCCTTCATCCCGCAAACGGTAAACCAATTATTACACCGTCAAAGGATATCGTTCTGGGACTTTATTACTTAACCATGGAAAGAGAAGGCGAGCTTGGGGAGGGTGGGAGTTATGCTAATCTTTTTGAAATTGAGCATGCTCTTTTCCAAAAAACGGTTTCTCTCCATGCCCATATTACGGCAAGGTATGAGTCGGTTGATGACAATGGAAACAAAGTTATTCACCGGGCCAAGACAACGCCTGGGCGCATGCTTCTTTGGGAAATTATGCCTAAGCATCCTGGGGTTAAGTTTGAAATTATTAACCAGCTGTTGACCTCAACTGAAATTTCAAAACTTGTTGATATGGTCTACCGTAATTGTGGTCAGAAAGAAGCTGTTATTTTCTCCGATCACCTTATGGGACTTGGTTTCCGCTATGCAACAATTTCAGGAATTTCATTTGGTAAAGATGATCTGGTTGTTCCTGATGAAAAGAAAAAGCTCGTTGCAGACACGCGTGAAAAAATTGGTGAATTCCAACAACAATATATGGATGGGCTCATTACCAATGGTGAGCGCTATAACAAGGTAACGGATGCGTGGACCAAGTGTACAGAGCAGGTTGCTGAAGCCATGATGAAGAATATTTCGGAAATCAAGCCAGGTGTGCCTGTAAACTCTGTTTATATGATGGCGCATTCAAGGGCGCGTGGTTCGGCTGCGCAAATGCGTCAGCTTGCGGCTATGCGGGGATTGATTGCAAAAACATCTGGTGAAATTATTGAAACACCCATTATTTCAAACTTTAAGGAAGGTTTGAATGTTTTGGAATATTTCAATTCAGCTCATGGCGCCCGTAAAGGTTTGACAGACACGGCTTTAAAAACAGCAAACTCTGGATATCTAACACGGCGTCTTGTGGATGTGGCCCAAGATTGTATCATTGTTGAAGTAGATTGTGGTACGCACAACGGCCTTAGCCTTCGTGCTGTGGTTGAAGGAGGACAAGTCATTACCCCCCTAGGCGACCGGGTTTTGGGACGTACGGCTGCTTTGGATATTGTTGATCCTGTCGTTAATAAAATTATTATACCAGCTGGGAAACTTATAGACGAAGCTGACGTAGAGGCCCTGGAGAAAACAAGCGTTGATGAAATCCTCATCCGCTCCGTTCTTACGTGTGAGACGAAGGAGGGAATATGTTCTAAATGTTATGGGCGTGATCTAGCGCGCGGTACCCCTGTTAATATGGGTGAAGCCGTTGGTGTTATTGCCGCTCAATCTATTGGTGAGCCAGGTACGCAGCTAACGATGCGTACATTCCACATTGGTGGTGCCGCTCAGCTTGCGGTTGAACAATCAAGTATTGAAGCTTCAACTGAGGGGAAAATATTTATTAAAAATAGAAGCGTTGTTAAGAATAGTAAGGGTGATGACATTGTTATGAGCCGCTATTCAGAAATTTGTATTATGGATCAACTCAATCAAGAGCGTGCAACCTATAAACCGCCTTATGGTGCCAGGTTACTTCTCGATGACGGCGCTCACGTAAAACCTGGCGATAAGCTCGCGGATTGGGATCCTTATACGCTGCCTATTATCTCAGAAGTCAGTGGAGTTGTTCATTATGTGGACTTGGTAGAAAGTCTTTCCATGCGCGAGGCCTTAGATGAGGCAACCGGGTTGACGAAGCGGGTTGTTGCTGACTGGAAACAGTTTGCGAGAGCTGTAGATCTTAAACCACGTCTTGTTTTACGAGATAAGGATGGTGAGCCGCTGCTTTTTGCCAATGGTGCGGAAGCAAGATATTTCTTGGCTGTAGATGCAGTTTTACTTGTCGAAAACAACATGAAAATTCAAGCCGGTGATCTGCTTGCACGTATTCCTCGGGAATCCACGAAGAGTCGTGATATCACGGGAGGTTTGCCCCGTGTGGCGGAACTCTTTGAGGGACGTCGTCCAAAAGATCCAGCGATTATTAGTGAATACGATGGTCGTGTTGAGTTTGGAAAAGAGCATAAGACCAAGCGTCGTGTTATGATTATGCCGGATGATGAGACATTAGCACCTATGGAATATTTAATTCCTAAAGGAAAACACATCACCGTTCATGAAGGTGAGCAAGTCAAACGAGGCGATATCCTTATGGACGGGAACATGGTACCTCATGACATCTTGCGTATTCTCGGTATTGAAGCATTGGCGAGTTATCTGATCAATGAGATTCAGGAGGTCTATCGTTTACAGGGTGTTCCTATTAACGATAAGCATATTGAAGTTATTGTGCGCCAAATGATGCAAAAAGTTGAAATTATTGATCCAGGTGAGACCACGTATCTCTTAGGAGAACAAGTCGATAAACAAGAGTTCCAACTTGAAAATGTTAAAGCTATTGCCGAGGGTCATCGTCCCGCTCAAGCGCACGCTATTTTGCAGGGTATTACAAAGGCATCTTTGCAAACCAAGTCATTCTTCTCGGCCGCCTCTTTCCAAGACACCACGCGCGTTCTTACAGAAGCCGCCGTATCTGGAAAAGTGGATGAGCTGAAAGGACTGAAGGAAAACATTATTGTGGGGCGTCTCATTCCAGTAGGGACGGGAAGCATTGTTAATCGTTTGAAGAACATTGCTGCAGAACGGGACAAAGAAACGCTTGCGGCAAAGGAGGCGCCAAGGCCCGTTCCTATCGTTCATGTACAGGAAGAGCCGGTTGAGCCAGTGGTACAGTTGTAATTAAGTAATTCCTAACAGTAGGTGTTACTGATTGCTGATCAACCTAATAGCGTTATATAGGGGGCATAGCCATTGTCAACTAAAAGGACTTTTGGACATCCCCCAGGCGTCATCCTGGAGTTTAGAAAAGCTTAAGCTTACCTAAGGTGAGCATTAGCTTTTCTTAACATCTGCGATCCAGCGTTGCGAGGCGCAAGGTAAAAATTCCTGGGTCTCGGGTGATGTCCATATAAAAAAAATGGTTGAGCGCTTTGTTAAAAGTCCACACCTTTAATCGCCCTAGATGTTATCCACAATTTAAAAAATTTTAATTCTTTTCAGTTATTTAAAAATTAATTTTTGAAATGGCCAATTGAAAAATTTGACAGAGAAAAAATATTCTGTAGAGTAATAAAGGTAAGATTAGATAAGGCTGGCTATCCCTTAATCAGTGTTCAGTCGTGGGTCTTCAGAAAATCTTTTGGAAGACTGGAAGGGGGTGAGAGGGCTTTTTTTGTTCCATATCACTTGCTCCATGCATAGAGTGATAGGCCGTTGGTTATGAAACCCGGCGGACTGGCAGGCAAAATTAATAAAAACAATGACCTAAAATATTTGCCTAAAAATTTCATGTGACCGCATAGAAAGCTTGACAACATTATTCTCTTCCGCTTATGATCCCCCATCATTATAGAGCTGGTGGTAGACAAACTGTCTAGACGCTGCTCGAAAGATTGGCGAGAAAGAACAGCTTGTATTTTTGAATGAAGGGAGATATGCTCCCTTTTGATTAAGTATTACACGCTTTAAGTACGAAGTAAAATTTGAAAGGAAACGGTTTTAATGCCGACGATTAACCAGTTGATTAGGAAGCCACGTCAGGATCGCGAGGTGCGTAATAAAGCGCCTGCTCTGCAAGGCAATCCTCAAAAAAGGGGCGTTTGTACGAGGGTCTTTACAAAAACACCGAAAAAACCAAACTCGGCGTTAAGAAAAGTTGCCCGTATTCGTTTGACCAATGGCCATGAAATAACAGGCTATATTGGTGGTGAAGGGCACAATCTCCAAGAACACTCCGTCGTGCTGATTCGCGGAGGAAGGGTCCCCGACCTGCCTGGTGTGGGTTATCATGTTATCCGCGGTACTCTTGACACCCAGGGCGTTCAAAAACGACGCCAGGGACGGTCTAAGTATGGCGCAAAGCGTCCGAAGTAGGAGAAGAGAGAAATGTCAAGAAGACACGCAGCTGAAAAAAGACCCGTCATGCCAGACGCTAAGTATGGCGATACGGTATTGTCAAAATTCATGAGCTGCTTGATGTATCAAGGAAAAAGATCTATTGCAGAAACCATTGTATATGGTGCGTTGGATCAGGTAAAAACTAAATCCTCTTTAGATTCATTGCAAGTTTTTCATGATGCCCTTGAGAATGTAAAACCTTCAGTTGAGGTTCGCTCCCGTCGGGTTGGTGGGGCAACTTACCAAGTTCCTGTTGAAGTTCGCACCGAGCGTGCGCAAGCCCTAGGGATTCGATGGATTATTAAAAGTGCGCGGAGTCGGTCAGAAACAACAATGACGGATAGACTTGCAGCAGAGCTAATGGATGCAGCAAATAATCGTGGATCTGCAGTAAAAAAGCGGGAAGATACCCATAAGATGGCAGATGCAAACAAAGCTTTCTCTCATTTTAGATGGTAAGGATAGATAGTTAGAATGGCACGGACAACACCCCTTGAAAAATACCGTAATATTGGAATTATGGCCCACATCGATGCTGGGAAAACGACGACAACAGAGCGTGTGCTTTATTATACCGGAAAGTCCCACAAGATTGGCGAAGTCCATGAAGGTGCGGCAACCATGGACTGGATGGAGCAAGAACAAGAGCGTGGTATTACGATAACGTCTGCTGCAACAACTTGTTTTTGGAATGACTACCGTATTAACATTATTGATACACCCGGGCATGTGGACTTCACCATTGAAGTTGAGCGCTCTTTGCGTGTGTTGGATGGTGCAGTTGCTGTTTTTGATAGCGTTGCCGGTGTTGAGCCACAATCTGAAACGGTTTGGCGTCAAGCGGACAAATATCATGTCCCGCGTATCTGTTTTGTTAACAAAATGGATCGGACAGGGGCGAATTTTTTCCGCACCGTTGATATGATTATTGACCGTCTGGGGGCTCTCCCCCTTGTGATTCATCTTCCTATTGGATTAGAAGCTGATTTTACGGGTCTTGTTGATCTTATCCAAATGAAGGCGATTCGCTGGAAAGATGAGACTATGGGTGCGGAATTTGTTATGGAAGAGATTCCTGAAAATTTAAAAGAGCAAGCTGTAGAATACCGGAAAAAACTAGTTGAAACGGCAGTCGAGCAAGATGACGATATTCTTGAAGCTTATCTTGCGGGACAAGAGCCGGATGTTGCTGCTCTAAAAAAGTGTATTCGTAAGGGTACAGTGGGCGCAAAGTTTGTCCCGATTTTATGCGGATCAGCTTTTAAAAATAAGGGTGTCCAGCCGCTCCTTGATGCGGTGGTCGACTTTTTGCCTTCCCCTTTAGATATTGGACCCGTACAAGGGGAATCGATCGAGGGTGACAAAGAAATGATGCGTAGCCCGTCAGACGATGAGCCCTTCTGTGGACTCGCTTTTAAGGTTATGACGGATCCATTTGTGGGGTCTTTGACTTTCGTACGTGTTTACTCCGGGGTTTTGAACGCAGGGTCTTACATTCTCAATTCCGTAAAGGATAAGAAAGAGCGCGCAGGCCGTATGCTTCAAATGCATGCAAACGAACGCGTGGATGTAAAGGAAGCAGTGGCTGGCGATATTATTGCTCTAGCTGGACTGAAAGATACCACAACAGGTGATACGATATGCGATCCCAGCAAGCCGGTCGTCCTTGAGCGTATGATTTTTCCTGAACCTGTTATCGAAGTTGCTGTTGAACCGAAGACAAAAGCTGACCAGGAAAAAATGGGTCTTGCATTGGCTCGGTTAGCCGCAGAAGATCCTTCCTTTCGAGTTGCAACAGACTTTGAGTCGGGTCAAACAATTATTAAGGGAATGGGTGAACTCCATCTTGATATTATTGTGGACCGCATGCGCCGCGAATTTAAAGTTGAAGCGAATGTGGGTGCACCTCAAGTTGCATACAGAGAAACAATTACGAAAAAAGCAGAAGTTGATTATACACATAAAAAACAAACAGGTGGAGCGGGCCAATTTGCGCGTATTAAGCTTCGTTTTGAACCTCAAGAGCCAGGAATGGGTTACACTTTTGTGAATTCCATTGTGGGCGGATCTGTGCCAAAGGAATATATTCCAGGTGTAGAAAAGGGTTTATTGCAAGCGAGTGCGACGGGGGTCATTGCGGGATTCCCTATGATTGATTATAAAGTAACATTATATGATGGTGCTTATCATGATGTAGACTCTAGCGTTCTTGCTTTTGAAATTGCTTCTAGAGCGGCCTTCCGCGAGGGGATTCCAAAAGCAGATCCGCGGCTCCTTGAGCCGATTATGAAGGTTGAAGTCGTGACGCCTGAGGATTATATGGGCGATATCATTGGTGATTTGAACAGTAGACGTGGACAAGTTTCTGGAATGGACCAGAGAGGAAATGCACGGGTTATCGAGGGTTTCGTACCTTTGGCGCAAATGTTTGGGTATGTGAATACCTTGCGCTCGATGAGTCAGGGGCGTGCGCAATTCACCATGCAGTTTGATCATTATGAACCCGTGCCTCAGCATATTGCTGATGAAGTAAAGTCGAAATACGCATAGATAAATGGAGATAAAAGATGGCAAAAGAAAAGTTTGAGCGGAAGAAGCCGCATTGTAACATTGGAACGATTGGTCATGTGGACCATGGGAAGACGACCTTAACGGCGGCGATAACAAAAGTGTTATCGTTGACGGGTGGCGCGGTGTTTACAGGTTATGACATGATTGACAAGGCGCCGGAAGAAAGAGCGCGGGGGATCACCATCTCGACAGCCCACGTTGAGTATGAAACGCCCGATCGTCACTATGCGCACGTTGATTGTCCCGGACACGCGGACTACGTGAAGAACATGATCACGGGTGCAGCTCAAATGGATGGTGCGATTCTGGTTGTGAATGCGGCCGATGGTCCGATGCCTCAGACTCGCGAACACATTTTGCTTGCGCGCCAAGTTGGTGTTCCCGCTCTTGTTGTCTTTATGAACAAAGTGGATCAGGTTGATGATCCTGAGCTGATAGAATTGGTTGAGATGGAAATTCGTGAATTGCTGACTTCTTATGGTTTTCCAGGGGATGATATTCCGATTGTGAAAGGATCCGCCTTGTGTGCCTTAGAAGGCCGTGAGGATCCCATTGGAAAAGATGCGATTATGGAGTTGATGACGGCTGTTGATACGTATATTCCCCAGCCCGAGAGAGCGCTGGACAAACCCTTTTTGATGCCGATTGAAGACGTGTTTTCTATCTCTGGCCGTGGTACGGTTGTGACGGGGCGTGTTGAGAACGGAATTGTCAAAGTTGGAGAAGAAGTAGAAATTATTGGTTTGAAGGCGACGGTGAAGACGACAGTGACGGGCGTTGAAATGTTCCGTAAGCTGTTGGATCAAGGTCAAGCGGGCGATAACGTTGGTGCGCTTCTTCGAGGAACCAAGAGAGAAGACGTGGAGCGTGGGCAAGTTTTGGCAAAGCCAGGAAGTATCACGCCGCACACGAACTTCAATTGTGAAGCTTATATTTTGAAGAAAGAAGAAGGTGGTCGTCATACGCCCTTTTTTGGGAACTATCGTCCTCAGTTTTACTTCCGTACGACGGATGTGACAGGGACGGTGAAGTTACCGGATGGGGTAGAGATGGTGATGCCTGGAGACAATGTAACGATGGAAGTTGAGCTGATTGCTCCAATTGCCATGGATGAAGGTCTTCGTTTTGCGATCCGCGAGGGTGGCCGTACAGTTGGTGCGGGCGTCGTCGCTTCCATCAAGAAGTAGTTGATGTTATCTGTGCTCAATTAGGGGTGCACAAAAAGGAAGTTATAAATGAGTGAAAATCAGAGTATACGTATACGGCTTCGAGCATATGACTATCGTGTTTTAGATCAATCTACGAGCGAAATCGTCAATACGGCTAAGAGAACAGGTGCAAAAATTCGAGGGCCTATTCCTCTTCCGACGGATATTGAAAAGTATACGGTTTTACGTTCGCCCCATATTGATAAAAAATCTCGTGAACAGTTCGAAATACGGACACACAAGAGGCTTTTAGATATCGTCGAATGGTCGCCTCAGACAGTTGATGCTTTGATGAAGCTTGACTTGCCTGCTGGTGTTGATGTTGAAATTAAACTCTAGGAGTTTTGAGAAATGCGAACAGGCTTGATCGCTGAGAAGTTAGGAATGAGTCGTCTCTTAACAGAGAAAGGTGAACATATTCCGATCACCCTTCTTAAGGTAGATAACTGTCAAGTTATCTCTACAAAGACGACTGAAAAGGACGGATATTCGGCTGTTCAACTGGGTGTTGGTACAGCAAAGATAAAACGTATCTCACAAGGTTTGCGGGGTCACTTTGCTAAGGCAAAGGTGGAACCTAAAAAGAAAATTGCTGAGTTTCGAGTTGCAGAAGATGCGCTCTTGAATGTGGGCGACCACTTGTCTGTTGAACACTTTTTAAATGGCCAGTACGTAGATGTAACGGCAACCTCCATTGGTAAAGGGTTTGCGGGCGCCATGAAAAGACATAACTTTGGCGGCTTACGAGCAAGTCATGGTGTGTCTGTTTCTCACCGGAGTCACGGATCAACAGGTCAGTGTCAAGATCCTGGAAAAGTGTTTAAAGGCAAAAAAATGGCTGGACACTTGGGAGATGAAAGAGTAACTATTTTGAACCTAGAGGTTGTGCTAACAGATCTCACCAATGGTTTGATCGGCGTTCGAGGAGCAGTTCCAGGGAATCCTGGAGGTTATGTGCTTATTCGAGATGCTGTAAAAAAGAAGTCTCCGAAGAATTTGCCTTATCCTGCAGGGCTTTTAAAATCGACAACACCGGAAACCGTTTCCCATGAAACATTACCGGAAACGCAGCCAACAAATGTTGAGGCAGAGTAACA
Organism: Alphaproteobacteria bacterium; assembly: GCA_013815465.1. Lineage (GTDB taxonomy): Bacteria > Pseudomonadota > Alphaproteobacteria > UBA9655 > UBA9655 > UBA9655. The sequence goes on from JACDGE010000007.1 coordinate 56,541, forward strand.
TGAAGTATGAAGTTCGTGATTTTGATAATCAAAAGGTAGGAGAAGTTCAGTTGAATGCTGAAATTTTCTCAATGCCTATTCGTCAAGATATTTTAGCCCGCATGGTTCATTGGCAACTGGCAAAGCGGAGGTCTGGAACCCATGCCACAAAAGGTGTGAGTCAGATTAGTGGAACGACAAGGAAGCCGTGGAAACAGAAGGGCACCGGTCGGGCGCGGCAAGGAAGTTTGCGGTCTCCTCAGTTTAGAGGAGGAGCCGTTATATTTGGACCTCATCCGAGAGATCATGGTTACGACCTTCCCAAAAAGGTACGCAAGTTGGCTTTAAAAACAGCTCTTTCCTCAAAGGCTGCGAGCGGGGAACTTCTTATTGTTGAAAATTTAAATATGGGTATAACCAAAACAAAAGATCTTTTGAAAAAATTTATGACCCTTGGCTTACGTTCGGCCTTGATTATTGATGGAGAAGAGGTTAATAAGGACTTTGCACGTACGGCAGCTAACCTTCCCGGTGTTGACGTTCTTCCACAGCAAGGGATTAACGTCTATGATATCCTTCGTCATGAACATTTAGTGTTGACAAAAGCGGCCATTCAAAATCTAGAAAGCAGATTAAAATGAGTAAAATAGAAGCAAAAAATATACGACTTGGAAGAGAGCGACTTTATACTCTTATTAAGTCACCTGTTCTTACTGAGAAATCGAATGCTGGAAGTGCGTTGAACAAGGTTACTCTAAACGTACAGCTAGATGCGAGCAAAGTTGAAATTAAGAAGGCGGTTGAAGAACTCTTTAAGGTAAAAGTTAAAGCAGTCAATACGCTTAGGGTAAAGGGCAAAATAAAGCGCTTCAAAGGAATTTTGGGTCAGCGGAATGAGCGGAAAAAAGCGATTGTTACTTTGGAAACAGGCAGCTCAATTGATATTGCGTCAGGATTATAAAAATGAGTCTAAAACATTATAAACCAGTCACTTCATCCCAAAGAGGTCTTATCCTTATAGACCGTAGTGAATTGTGGAAAGGTGACCCTGTAAAGACATTAACCGAAGGGTTAAAGAAAACAGGTGGAAGAAACAACCTTGGGCGGATTACCACCCGCCACATTGGTGGACGGCATAAGCGGCGGTATCGTTTAATTGATTTTAAGCGGACAAAGAGAGACGTGCCTGCTATCGTTGAAAGATTAGAGTATGACCCGAATAGGACGGCCTTTATTGCTCTCGTTAAGTATACAGATGGTGAGCAATCTTATATTCTTGCTCCCCAACGATTGGCTGCAGGTGATCAAATCCTATCTTCTGAAAAGGCCGATATTAAGCCTGGTAACGCCATGCCTTTGAAGAGCATGCCTGTTGGTACGATTGTTCACAATGTCGAAATGAAGCCTGGTAAAGGTGGGCAGCTTGCGCGCTCTGCAGGGACATATATTCAACTTGTGGGTCGAGATGGTGCTTTTGCAATTTTAAAGCTAACATCAGGTGAAGTGCGGAAGGTAAGTGGGGATTGCATGGCAACGGTCGGCGCGCTTTCAAATGCTGATCAAAAAAATATAAACTTAGCAAAAGCCGGAAGGAATCGCTGGTTAGGGATACGCCCATCAGTGCGCGGAGTTGCTATGAATCCTATTGACCATCCTCATGGTGGTGGAGAAGGCCGAACCTCTGGTGGACGTCACCCGTGCACTCCTTGGGGCAAGCCTACAAAAGGAAAGAAAACACGTAATCGAAAAAAAGCTTCGAACAGCCTGATTGTTAGGCGTCGTAAGTAAAAAGGAGAAGAGTTAGTGGCGCGTTCAGTTTGGAAAGGGCCTTTTGTTGATAGTTATCTTCTAAGTAAGTCAGAAGTTAGCCGTGAATCAGGTCGTAAAGAAGTCATAAAAACATGGTCTCGAAGGTCAACTATTTTGCCACAATTTGTTGGTTTGACTTTTGGTGTGCACAACGGGCAGAAATTCATTCCTGTTCTTGTGACAGAAAATATGATTGGTCATAAATTTGGTGAGTTTTCCCCCACCCGAACATATTATGGTCATTCAGCGGATAAAAAGGCGAAGAGAGGATAATTATGTCAAAGCCTAAAACTCCTAGACAGCTGCCGGATTACTCAGCAATTGCTAACCTACGCATGTTACGCGTAAGTCCCCGCAAATTGAATCTCGTGGCACAAATGATCAGAGGAAAAAAAGTTGAAAGAGCTTTAAATGAGCTTGCTTTTTCTCCCAAAAGAATTGCACTTGATGTGAAGAAAACATTAATGTCAGCCATTGCGAATGCTGAAAATAACCATGGCTTAGATATTGATAAGCTCTATGTTTCAGAAGCGACCGTAGGGAAAGCCCTAGTTATGAAAAGATTGGATGTTCGCGGGCGAAGTAAATCAGGCCGTATTAAAAAGCCTTTTAGCCACCTTCGAATTATTGTTAGTGAAATTGGAGAAATTGTGTAATGGGTCAAAAAGTTAATCCGATAGGTCTGCGGCTTGGAATTAACCGGACATGGGATTCCCGTTGGTATGCTCGTCATGACTATTCAACTCTCCTTCACCAAGATTTAAAACTTAGAAAATATATCAAGGATCGTCTCGCGCAAGCTGGTGTATCTAAGATTGTCATAGAACGACCTGCAAAAAAAGCACTTGTGACAATTCATACAGCACGTCCCGGAATCGTTATTGGAAAGAAGGGTGCTGATATTGAAAAATTAAAGGCTGAGCTTTCCAAGATCGCTGGAACAGAAATCAGTTTGAATATTTTAGAAATCCGCAAGCCAGAACTAGATGCAAAACTTGCAGCCGATTCGATAGCCCAACAGCTAGAGCGACGGGTGACCTTTCGCCGGGCAATGAAGCGGGCGATGCAAGCTGCAATGAAGCTTGGAGCAAAAGGTATCCGTGTTAATGTGAGTGGACGACTGGGTGGTTCGGAAATTGCGCGTATGGAATGGTATAGAGATGGGCAGGTGCCCTTGCACACTTTCCGCGCAGATATCGATTACGGAGAAGGGGTTGCAAAGACAACCTATGGGACAATTGGGATTAAGGTTTGGATTTATAAGGGCGATATCATGGAGCATGACCCCATGGCTCTAGATAAACGAGGCGCCCTTCACACAGTTAATCGTACGACGAATTAAGGGATTTTGGCAAATGTTGACACCAAAAAAAACAAAGTATAGAAAGGCCTTTAAAGGCCGAATCCATGGAAATGCTAAAGGTGGGTTTAGCCTAAACTTCGGGGCTTATGGCCTCAAGGCTATAGCCCCTGAACGTGTAACAGCACGTCAGATTGAAGCAGCAAGAAGAGCCATTACGAGGCACATCAAGCGTGCAGGGCGTGTATGGATTCGAATTTTCCCTGATGTTCCTGTCTCAGCTAAACCAGCTGAAGTTCGAATGGGGAGTGGAAAAGGCAGCGTTGAATATTGGGCATGCAGAGTCCATCCGGGACGAATCATGTTTGAGCTTGATGGCGTGTCAGAAGAATTGGCGAGAGAAGCTTTTGTATTAGCTGCAGCAAAGTTACCATTGGCAACAAAGTTCATCTCCCGCGAGACAAGAGGAATTAAATAATGAAGTGGCAAGATATGAAGCAATTTGATGAAGCAAGCCTTAAAGCAAAACTCATTGAATTTAGAAAAGAGTTGATGGGACTACGTTTTCAACGTGTCACTGGTGAAGTTGAGAAAACACATCAATTTAGAATCGCGCGCCGATCCATTGCACGCATTAAAACCTTGTTAACCCAACGTACAAAGACAGTTTAAGGAGTTTACATGCCCAAGCGTATTTTAAAAGGAACTGTTGTCAGTGCAAAGTGTGATAAGACTATATCCGTTAAGGTAGAACGTCGCGTTAAGCACCCACTCTATCATAAGTTCATTCGACGTTCAAAAAAATTTGCGGCCCATGATGAGTTGAATCAATTTAAAGAAGGTGACCAGGTTAGTATTCAAGAGTGCAAGCCTTTTTCTAAATCGAAAACCTGGGAAGTGATTGTTGAAGCAAATGCTGCGACTGCATAGTTTTTCTCATTAATTAGAGGCATCTCCCAGTTTCAGGGGTTCGAAATTGTTTAAGAAACCAAAAGATGTTGAAACGAATTTGAGCTATGCTCATAAGTGAATAGACAAAATTATAGAGTTGCTATACAAGTGAGTGATACAGATATGTATGAGAAGGAAAGGAAGTAAAAAATGATTCAGATGCAAACCAACCTGAAGGTTGCCGATAATTCTGGTGCCCGTCGGGTGCAGTGCATCAAAGTTCTGGGTGGTTCAAAACGTAAAACCGCCTCAGTTGGAGATGTTATTGTTGTTTCAGTCAAAGACGCAATCCCAAGAGGTCGCGTTAAGAAAGGCGATGTTCGTCGTGCTGTAATTGTACGGACCGCAAAAGAAATTCGTCGACCAGATGGTACAGCTATTCGCTTCGATGACAATGCAGCCGTACTCCTCAATCCTCAAGGTGAGCCTATTGGCACCCGTATTTTTGGTCCAGTCACGCGAGAACTGCGTGGAAAGGATTTTATGAAAATCATTTCTCTTGCGCCGGAGGTTCTTTAATGGCACAGCAATTTAAAATTAAAAAGGGTGACACGGTCTGTGTTATAACCGGAAAGGATAAAGGCAAATCTGGCCAAGTCTTGAAAGTGAATCGTCAAGATAGTCGCTTGCTTGTCCAAGGCATTAATCTTGTAAAAAAACACCAGAAGCAAACTGTTGCGCAAAGTGGCGGGATTATCCAAAAGGAATCTTCTATTCATATTTCAAACGTGGCTCATATGGATCCCACGTCTAAAAAACCAACACGTATTGGGATGAAATTTCTTGAGGATGGTCGAAAGGTCAGAGTATCTAAACGCTCTGGCGAATCGATAGAAAGTTAGGGGTAAAAATATGGCACGATTGAAAGACCATTATCAGAAGGAGCTTAAGCCAGCTCTTATGAAAGAATTGAATTATAAGAATCCATTTCAAGTCCCACGTATCGAAAAGATCGTCATTAATATGGGCCTGGGGGAAGCTGCGCAAGATAATAGAAAGGCCCAAGTGGCCCTTGATGAACTTGCTTTGATTTCTGGTCAAAAGCCAGTGTTGACAAAAGCTAAGAACTCAATCGCGGGTTTTAAGCTTCGTGAGGGAATGAATATTGGAGCAAAGGTAACCTTAAGAAGCGTAAGAATGTATGAATTCTTGGATCGTTTGATTAACATAGCTATGCCCCGTATACGAGATTTTAGAGGAATTTCACCAAAAAGTTTTGATGGAAGGGGGAATTACTCTTTAGGAATTCGTGAACATATTGTTTTCCCAGAAATCAACTATGATAAGGTTGATCAAATGCGCGGCATGGATATTACGATTGTAACGACTGCGAACACAGATGCTGAAGCTCTTGCGCTATTAAAGGGTTTTAATTTTCCCTTTATCGTACAGAAATAGGAAGAATATAAATGGCTAAAACAAGTTCAATAGAAAAAAATCTTCGACGCGAAAGGATGGTGAAGCAATATGCCAACCGCCGGCAGCGTTTGAAAGACGAGGCTAACAACGAGGCGTTGCCATCTGAAGAAAGATTTAAAGCACGTTTGAAGCTGGCGGAGCTTCCCAGAAATAGCTCACCAAACCGAGTCAGATCTCGCTGTTTGCTGACGGGGCGGCCACGTGCAGTTTATCGCAAATTTAAACTTTCAAGAATCGCATTGCGCGAGCTTGCCTCAGCCGGGCTTATACCTGGCATGACGAAATCAAGTTGGTAGGAGGAACAGAATGTCATTTTCAGATCCGTTAGGCGATATGTTGACCAGAATTCGGAATGGTCAAAAAGCAAGGAAATCGTCTGTTGTATCTCCTGCTTCAAGGCTACGTGCAAATGTACTTGAAGTCTTAAAGCAAGAGGGGTACATTAGGGACTATTCAAGCAAAAAAATATCTGAGGGTATTGAGCAGCTTACGATTGAACTTAAATATTATGAAAATCAACCTGTGATTCGAAACCTCGATCGTGTTTCCAAGCCAGGGCGCCGGGTTTACGCAAAGATTAAAGATCTTAAACCGGTAAATAATGGACTAGGAACTATCGTTCTTTCAACTCCAAAAGGGATTCTTTCTGATGGAAAGGCCCGGGAGCTGAATGTTGGTGGTGAGATTCTGTGCAATATATTCTAATTTGAAGGATTAAGAGATGTCACGTGTTGGAAAAAACCCAGTTCTTCTTCCTCAAGGAGTAACCTGTCAAATTGAAGGTCAGGAAGTTAAAGTTAAGGGAAAAAATGGTGAGCTTGTCGCTCTTGCAAGCAAAGAAGTTGTTCTTACTTTTGAGAATAACTCTATTCTTGTAAGACCACGAGATGAGTCAAAGCAGGCCCGCATGTTGTGGGGGACCTGGAAGAATCAAATTAAAAACATGGTTACGGGCGTCCATGAAGGATTTACGGTTCGTATGGATATTAACGGTGTGGGATATCGTGCAGCGGTTGAAGGATCAACGTTGAAATTACAGCTTGGCTATAGCCATGATGTTTTGTATCCAATTCCTGAAGGGATTATGATTGTTTGCGAGAAGCCAACAGCAATTGCTGTTTCGGGCGCAAATCGTCAACAAGTTGGACAAGTCGCAGCAGAGATTCGTTCTTATCGTAAGCCTGAACCCTATAAAGGGAAGGGCATTAAGTATGAGAATGAAAAAATTGTACGTAAAGAGGGTAAGAAGAAATAGTCATGATTGAATCAAAACAACTTTTTGAGCGACGTAGGCGTCGAGTGCGCCACAAGCTTGCTCAGGTATCAACAGGACGGCTGAGGCTTTCTATCTTCCGTTCAAAAAACCATATGTATGCACAAATTATTGATGATAATGCGCGTCAAACCTTAGCGATGGCCTCAACTCTTGACAAAGAATTGAAAGAAAAGCTCAAAGCTACTTCTAATAAGGCCGCTGCTGAAGAGGTAGGAAAATTAGTTGCAGAGCGTGCTATAAAAGCAGGCGTTAAACAAGTCGTATTTGACCGTGGTGGTTATATCTATCATGGTCGTGTTAAGGCTCTAGCAGATGCAGCACGCACTGCTGGTCTTTCATTTTGAGGGCATAGGAAAATGGCACGAGACGGAAAAAATAATAGACCTTCACGATCTGATCGCGATGAAGTCGAATTAATCGAAAAATTAGTGGCAATTAACCGTGTCGCGAAAGTTGTGAAGGGTGGTAAGCGCTTTGGCTTTTCGGCTATTGTTGTTGTCGGTGATGGAAAAGGCCGCGTTGGTCAAGGAACAGGCAAAGCACGAGAAGTGCCAGAAGCTATCCAAAAGGCAACAGAGCGGGCCAAGCGATATATGATACGCATCCCTCTCCGTGAAGGAAGAACCTTGCATCATGATGTAACGGCTTCTCATGGAGCCGGGCTCGTTCATCTGCGCGCAGCCGTTCCAGGAACCGGTATTATCGCGGGTGGACCTATGCGCGCCGTATTTGAAGCTCTTGGCGTTCAAGATGTGGTGAGTAAATCTATTGGTTCATCAAACCCACACAACATGGTGAGAGCGACTCTACAAGCCCTCCAGGACATTAGTTCACCACGTCAGGTGGCAGCCAGACGCGGGAAAAAAGTAGGTGATTTGGTGGGTAGACGAGCCCATGGTGAGGTATAAAAGATGTCGAAGAATATAGAAAAAACTGTGATTGTGACGCAAACAAAAAGTCCTATTCGCAGAGAAGCGAAGCAAAGAGCGACTTTATGTGGTCTCGGCTTGAATAAGATTGGTCGCACACGTGAGCTTGAAGATACGCCTTCCGTTCGTGGGATGATTGAAAAAGTCAGGCATATGGTTAAAATTGAAGAAAGAGCGTAAGCTTTTTTCAACATGTAGGAAACAAATGATGAAGTTAAATGAGATAAAAGACAACCCTGGTGCCCGTCGAGCAAAAATGCGTATTAGTCGAGGTATTGGCTCGGGTAAAGGAAAAACTGGTGGTCGCGGTGGAAAGGGACAAACTGCGCGCACTGGCGTTGCCATTAATGGATTTGAGGGCGGCCAAATGCCCTTATACAGACGTTTACCAAAGCGCGGATTTACAAATATTTTTGCAAAAAAGTTTGCAGAACTTAATTTGGGTCGCCTTCAAGCAGCCATTGAGAACGGTAAATTTGATCTTCAAAAGGTAATTGATGGAGAAGCGCTGGTGAAAGCCGGTCTTATCAGAAGGAAATGGGACGGTATTCGCCTTTTAGGAAAAGGTGAAATTAAAACTAAGATTTCTCTTGAAGTAGCAGGCGCCTCCAAGGCAGCAATTGATGCTGTACAAAAGGCAGGGGGATCTGTAAAAATTACGGCTCCTCAACCTCTCGCAACAGACTAGTAACAATCGAAGGACTATCATGGCATCAGCCGCAGAACAACTTGCAGCAAACATAAACTTTAAAGCTTTTTCTAAGGCAGAAGACCTTAAAAAAAGAATATGGTTTACCATAGGCGTGCTTATTGTCTATCGCTTAGGCACCTACATTCCTTTGCCAGGGATTAACACTGCCGTAATGGCAGAGTTTGCACATTCTCATGGCGGCGGGATTTTTGGTATGGTGGATATGTTCTCTGGTGGAGCCTTGAGCCGTATGTCTATTATGGCTCTTAACATTATGCCCTATATCTCTGCGAGTATTATTGTCCAACTTATGACGGCCATCGCTCCTCAGTTTGAAGCTTTAAAAAAGGAAGGAGAATCAGGCCGTCGGAAACTTAACCAATATACCCGTTATTTAACCGTATTGATTGCCGTTCTTCAGTCTTATGGTGTGGCGGTCGGATTAGAATCTATGCAAGAAGCAGCTGGATCGGCTGTCATGGATCCCGGCCTTTTCTTTAGATTCTCGACTGTGATTACGATTGTCGGATCGACTCTCTTTTTGATGTGGCTTGGAGAGCAAATTACAAGCCGTGGTATCGGTAACGGTATTTCACTTGTTATTTTTGCAGGGATTGTAGCTAATCTTCCCTCATCAATTATCAATGCTTTGGAATTGGGAAGAACGGGGGCATTATCATATGTCTTTATCCTTTTCATTTTGATTTTTTCTGTAGCTATGATTGCTTTCATTGTTTTTATGGAGCGGGCCCAGCGCCGCATTTTTATTCAATACCCCAAGCGACAAGTTGGAAACAAAATGTTTGGAGGTGAAAGCTCTCACCTACCAATTAAGCTGAATAGCACCGGTGTAATCCCACCAATCTTTGCCAGCTCACTTCTATTGTTGCCCATCTCCATTGCTCAACTTTCAGGGGGGCAAGGTCCTGAATGGGTGCAATGGATTCTCTCTGGTTTTCATCATGGGGGCATTCCTTATATAATACTTTATCTGTTTTTAATCGTATTTTTTGCCTTCTTCTATACGTCCATTGTGTTTAACCCGCAGGAAACAGCGGAAAATTTAAAGAAAAATGGCGGGTTTATACCAGGTGTCAGGCCGGGCAAGAATACGGCCGACCATTTAGATAAAGTGGTGACAAGATTAACAGTTATGGGGGCAGCCTACTTAGCCTTTGTTTGCGCAGTTCCTGAACTATTTCAAACAGCTTATGCATTACCCTTTTATTTAGGGGGAACTACCTTTTTGATCGCCGTCAGTGTTCCGATGGATACGGTTGCTCAAATTCATTCGCACCTCCTTGCCCATCAATATGAAGGGCTTCTTAAAAATACCCGTTTAGGGAGAAGTCGGAAATGAACATTGTTCTTTTAGGACCTCCAGGCGCGGGTAAAGGAACTCAAGCCCGGAAGCTTCAAGGCTCTCATCAATTCGATATTATCTCTACGGGAGATATCTTAAGAGAGGAAATAAAAAACGGAAGTCCCATTGGACTTCAAGTAAAAAAAACGATGGAAGCTGGGCTTTATCCTTCTGATGAACCGATTATTCAAGTTTTTGAAAACCGTTTAAAGCAAATAAAAGAAAAAAATCTTGTCCTCGATGGGATACCACGGACCTTGAATCAAGCTCAAAAGGTTGATGAAGTCTTTGAGAGATTAGGAACATGTCTAGATATTGTTATACAAATTTCCGTCGATGATAAAGAACTTATCCAGCGTCTTTCAAATCGTGTTATTTGTAAAACGTGTAGTGCTCCTTACACCGCGGAATTATCACCTCTTGTGTCTGGGGTTTGTGATAAATGTAACGGGACCGAGTTCATTCGCCGTCCTGATGATGAACCAGAGGCTATAAAAACGCGTTTAAATGTTTATAATGAGCAAACAAAACCCCTTCTGCAATACTATTCCCAGACGAATCGCTTAAGAGTCGTGGATGGTATGCAGTCCGTTAAAGAAGTGACGAAACAAATTGAATCTCTTGTGGGTGATATACCCCAAGGGCTGCAAGATGTGTCCTCGAGAAATCGGGAAAGAGGTTAGGCACCCGTAAACTAAGGTGCCGAAATCTGCCCCCGCTGGGGTGGGAAAAGAAATGCCGCTGAAACTGATAAGGTACAGGGTATGCAAGTGTTGACAAGTAACTCAGGATGCTTATACTCCGCATAGGATATTAGGTTTCTGAGAAATTCTATTAAGGAGAAGTGAGTGGCTCGTATAGCTGGCGTTAATATACCGACGCAAAAAAGAGTAGAGATTGGTTTGCAAGCGATTTTTGGAATCGGTCCTACAAAAGCAAAAGAACTATGTGCAAAGTTGTCAATTCCAATTGAGCGCCGTGTTCATCAATTAACGGACGATGAAGTTTTAAAAATCCGTGAGGCCATCGATCATGGCTACAAGGTTGAAGGTGACTTGCGGAGAGAGGTTTCTTTAAACATCAAGCGATTGATGGACCTTGGATGTTATCGAGGACTACGTCACCGGAAAGGACTTCCCGTCCGCGGACAAAGAACGCACACCAATGCACGCACACGCAAAGGTAAAGCTGTGGCAATTGCAGGCAAGAAAAAGTAAAGGTTAGGATTTAAATGGCTCAAAAACCAGCACAAAAAATTCGTCGTAGAGAACGAAAGAATATCGTCTCTGGCGTGGCGCATGTCAATGCGTCTTTCAATAATACGGTTGTCAATATTACGGATGCGCAAGGTAATACAATCTCTTGGTCATCTTCTGGATCACGGGGTTTTAAAGGATCTCGTAAGTCAACGCCTTATGCTGCCCAGATGGCGGCCGAAGATGCGGCAAAAAAAGCCCAAGAACATGGGATGAAGACAATTGAAATCGAAGTTAAAGGACCCGGTTCTGGGCGTGAATCAGCACTACGTGCTCTTCAAGCCATGGGGCTGCTTGTCACATCCATTCGAGATGTGACATCCATTCCGCATAATGGATGCCGTCCTAAAAAGCGCCGTCGTGTTTAGGCTATAACTTTTAACTGAACTATTTATACCAAGAGGGTAGAATCGTGATACAAAAAAATTGGCAGGCTCTGATTAAGCCTTACAAATTAAATTTAGATCATAGTGAAGATCCTAAATATGTCGCTACTATAACAGCAGATCCTCTAGAGCCAGGATTTGGGGTGACCTTAGGAAGCGCCCTAAGGCGTGTCTTGCTATCATCTTTGCAAGGATCTGCCATTACAGCGATTCAAATTGAAGGCGTGTTGCATGAGTTTTCAACACTTCCGGGGATGAATGAGGATGTAACAGATATTATCCTTAACCTTAAGGATGTTGTTACCCAACTTCATAAAACGGGGCCCATACGCGTTAAGCTTCAAGCTGAGGGGCCATGTGTCGTCAAAGCTGGGAATATTGAGGCGCCTGCTGACCTAGAGATCCTAAACAAGGATCATTATATTTGTACGCTAGGTGCGGGTGCGAAACTTTCAATGGAATTGACAATTAATACGGGTAAGGGATATGTCCCTGCCGAAAGTAGCAAGAAGACAGATGCTCCTGTTGGTTTAATGTCCATAGATGCCCTTTATAGTCCTGTTCGTAAAGTGTCTTACAAGGTGGAAAATACACGTGTCGGGCAGCTCACAAACTATGACAAATTGATTATGCGCGTTGAAACAGATGGTACGGTTCGTCCGGATGATGCAGTTGCGTTGGCCTCTCGTATATTACAAGATCAACTCCAAAGATTTATCAATTTTGATGAACCGAAGGAATTTTATGCAGAACCGGAAGACTCTTTACTTCCCTTTAATAGAGCATTGCTTAAAAAAGTAGATGAGCTTGAGCTTTCCGTTCGTTCAGCAAACTGCTTGAAAAATGACAATCTGATCTATATTGGAGATCTGGTTCAAAAGACCGAGTCAGAGATGCTAAGGACCCCGAATTTTGGACGGAAATCTTTAAACGAGATTAAAGAAGTGCTGATTCAAATGGGTTTGAACCTCGGTATGGAAATACCAGGATGGCCGCCTGAAAATATTGAAGAATTAATTAAAAAGCTTGATGAATCATTTTAAAAGTAAGAGGAGTATCTAAGTCATGCGTCATGGGATGAGTGGCCGTAAGCTAAATCGTACGTCAGGAGAAAGAAAAGCTCTTTTTATGGGGCTTACTGCTTCGCTCCTGAAGCATGAACAAATTAAGACAACCTTACCTAAAGCTAAAGATCTTCGACCCATTGTGGAAAAAGTGATTACTTTGGGAAAAAGAGGGGGGCTTTCTTGCCGCCGCCAAGTGATTTCCCGTGTTGGAGACACAGCGCTCGCAGAAAAAGTAATGAGCCTCTTGGCGGATCGCTATAAAGATCGTTCAGGCGGATATTTACGCATTATTAAGGCAGGAAGCCGTCCTGGAGACAACGCCCCTATGGCTATTATCGAGCTTGTGGATAGAGATATAACAGCAAAAGGTAAAAATTCAGGACCTGTTATAGCCAAGGATGAAGACGCTGAGTCAGAGGCGTAGGGTTTTCAGTTATCAGGAGTTACTGCTCAACCAAATGTCGTCATTCTGGAGTAATCCTAACTCTTACCCTAGATTAAATTCGGGGTAAGAGGAGGATTTCTAAATTCCGGCAAGACGACTCTCCTAAAGATAGGCTGAGATTTAACATGTATATGAAAACCACCCATCACATTAGTGTAACCGTTGATCCGGTTTTTTTAGAGGATCAATCTATTCCTGTAGACAAACACTATGTTTGGGCCTACAGCATTTGGATTGAAAACCAAGGGCCTGAGATGGTTCAACTTATGGAGAGAACCTGGCATATAACGGATGCCCAGGGGGTTGGACATGAAATCAAGGGCGAAGGTGTTGTGGGTGAACAACCTTGGATTGCTCCGGGAGCAACCTATCATTACGCTAGCGGCACGCCGCTCTCTACCCCTTCCGGTATGATGGAGGGAGAGTATCATATGAAAACGAAATCAGGCCGAGTGTTTGACGTCACTATACCAGCTTTTTCTCTGGATAGTCCCTACGAGACCGCGAGTGTGCATTAGGGAGGCAATTTCTATTTTTTTATTTCTTTTACAGAGAACATACTATAGTGCATCAAGTCGAAGATGCCTCAACTCCTCAGGTGTTATCCTGAATTTATTTCAGGATCTTTTTTAGATGCGAAACAAGTTCAGCATGACAGTCTGGAGAGGTCATGATGGCTATGTGATCTCCAATTCAAACTAACTCACTATACCTTCCTCAGCATTGATGGCATCTGAAAACAGCCCTCCCTTATTAGATTTGGACCAGATGCCCTTAATAAATTTATTATTATTTAACTTCAGTTTGGAATAAGAACAGTTGAATAAAATTTCCTCTTTGGCTTTCTTTCTTAAGTCTCGCGACTTTGCAGCGTTCTGAAGATCTTTGAGCGCTTTCTGTGGACGTTCCTTCTAAAAAAAACTTGACATTTACAAAAAAGCTTATATGTATAGTAATTATTATTATTATTTGGAGTTTTTTTTATGAAAAAGTTTATTAATTTATCTGTATCTTTGGGAGCTTTATTCTTTTCCTTATCTGTATCCGCCATGGATCTTCCTGAAGAAAGTAAGGTACAAAGTGCAGTACCTAGATTAGACTCCCTAGCTTCTCAATCCCTTTTTCGTTCTTATGAAAGAGATGCTGAGAATGGGGATTATACCCAGATTTCCTCATGTCGGGAGCATGCTTCTCCAGATATCCAAGAACTTATTTTTTCCACAATGCGCAAGCAAAGTATATCTAAAGAACTTAATTTAAATTTTATAAGCTTCTTATCCTCTGTTGATCTGAGTGAGTTTAATCAAACCGGACGCCTACGCAGCATTCTATTCGGAAAGCCAACCTACCTTAGACCTCTGAGTGAGAGTAAATTTTTAAGATGCATGATTGTGCAAGGAGGGCCTGAGGGCTCTCTTGCAGATGCGAGTGTTTTTCAATATCTCACAAACCTTACACACTTGGACCTCAGCGGTAACCCGACGGGGATACATTTGATTGCTCTTCAACCCCTCACGAACCTTACACACCTGGGCGTGGCAGGTAATCGTATTGGGACACATCTGATTGCTCTTAAAGACCACTCAAAACTTACCTACCTGGACCTCACCAATACCGAGACGGGGCCACATCTGAGTGCTCTTCAACATCTTCCAAACCTTAGGTGTCTGAACCTGTGCTCTAACGATATTAAGGCACATCTGATTGCTCTTAAAGACCACACAAACCTTACACACCTGGACCTCACCTGTAACAATACTGGGCCACATTTGAGTGCTCTTCAACCCCTCACAAACCTTACACACCTGAACCTCACCTGTAACAAGACTGGGCCACATGTGAGTGCTCTTCAAGCCCTCACAAACCTTACACATCTGAACCTCGCCTCTACCGAGACTGGGCCACATGTGAGCGCTCTTCAACCCCTCACAAACCTTACACACCTGAACCTCACCTTTACCGAGACTGGGCCACATGTGATTGCTCTTCAACCCCTCATTAACCTTACCTCCCTCAATGTGAGGGGTGCCATTATCGGGGGACATGTGAGCACTCTTCAGTTCCTCACACACCTTACAGAGCTGGACGCGAGCTATAATAATCTGCAGGAACAAGTGAGTGCTCTTCAACTACTTATAAACCTTATCCACCTGAATGTTGTTACATTTTGAGCTCTGAGAGGGGGATTGGTTCGACCTATTTAAGGTGAGACAGGTTGATTTTCTATGCAATAAAAGGGTTCTAAAAAATCGTAAATTGACCCTCTAAATT
>JACDGE010000109.1 GCA_013815465.1 Alphaproteobacteria bacterium
TTGTAACGGTAGAAAATAGGATACATGAGCTCACTCACTACAGCGCTATTTGATGGCGCGCTCGTGAGCTCATTCACCCTAAACTACGAGGCTAAAACTGGACCTACTTTCGGGAGCTTGACACATATGCTTTCTCATCAAATCAACCCATTAAATGATATAGAAAATTATATTATAAAATATAAAGATATTTCTGGTTGGTTAAGTCAAAATTGGGATAATAAATAGTCGGCCCTGAAGGATTGCTTTAGGGTCGACTATTTAAATTTTCGCGAGCGCGTGTTCTCATAAATGTGCTACAAACTGGAAAGCAAGCTTGTCATTCAAGTCGTCAGAGGGTACTTTTATCTTAAAAGGATCGATTTTTCTGGTCACGTTAAAATTCCTTTAAATACAATGCTACTGACTAACATTAGGATAAATTCATGAAGAGCTTCATCAAAATATTTGTGATCTACAAATTATGTTTAATTTCTTTTGTTCCAATTAGCGCAAAAGGATTGATTTCCAGTCAGGACGAGGTTGAAGCTAGAGATGAGGGTGCATATAAGGGGCGTAAGTTATCCGCTTCGGAAGCAGACTTTCCCTCTTCAAATAGCTACTCTTCTCTCGAACTCCTTTATGAAAATTTTGCTTTTGTTGCGAACATGTTCCTAAGTTCATTTCTAGGAGATAGTGATAATCAAGTGCACGTTTCTGTTCCTAAACGCGATGACAATATTCCAATAACTAACTGTAAGGATATAAAGGTTGAAGAGCCTACAAGTCAAACAAGTATAAAGCGCGATAAAAGAAATATTGAACAAGAGGGGTCCGTAATCTCCGTTGCAAATAGAGAAAAAGAAGCAAGTCAACAAAATGAACAGCCTCTTTTATTGGCACGTAATTTAGAACACAGCAAAAATAAAACAACTCAATTAAATCAGCAAGACTCCGTCGCCAAACCAAATCCCGTAGATTACACTCAAAAGATCGCCTTAGGGCAAAACAAGGGTATTCGCTTGCCTAAAAAACCCTATGAAGAATACATCCCCATCATAGAGACTCTCATTCAGAAAGTCATTCACGATAAAATAGAGAAACCAGTAAAGGTACATGTGCTCGTAGGCTTTGACGAACGCCAGGATTTTCATGCGTCGTTTGAAAACCTTGTGAACACTTATACTAAATATCCTTCCCAATTCTCATGGAGCAAAGGCAATAAAGGATATACAAAGGGTGAGAATCCTTCTTGTATTTTTGAACTAACCCTTGTTTCTCATGCGAAAAAGCGAGAACAGGTAGAAAACGACTTTGCGTATCATATTTCAGACGAAGACAGGCAGCACGTCAATTGGGACTATGTCTATGACATCGCTATGCGATCGAACTTTACCCTAGAAGACTTTCAGTACAATAACAGGATAAAAGTTAGACTCCTTGATTGCCAAGGTGATACTGAAGAAAAGGTTTTAGAAGAGTTTCAGCAATTTCTAGAGCAGAAACTTGTAAAAGATCATGACCCGTTTCATATTATTGGCATAACCTTTAATCCCAAAATTAAGGAGGATCAAGGTGGCATGCTGGGGAGCTTCCTCGGAAAAGTCAGTGTGGTTAACATTGGTTTAAGGACTCGAGGTACCATCTGTAATTCAACTAACGGTTTGCTCTATCTTTGCTTGGGTAATATGAATCGAAAACGTCTTGATCTTCATGGGAAGTGTTTACCTACAGGAGAATATAAGGGAAGGTCCGTCAAGGTAGCAGAGGAAGAGACGAAAAAGTTTATCATGCAAGCCTATAAAACCTTTCAAGAAGACGTTACAGTGTGCACAGGCCGAGGTAAACACGTCAATGCCAATAAAACGAACGGTACCCTTAAGGGCGCTTTTAATGACTGGATGAAAGATGAACAGGTCGCTCCCCTCATTAAGAAATCTATCCTTTGTCAGGGGGATGGGGAGTACAAAGTCATTTTTGTAAAAACCTGTCATCTAGACTTAATAAATACCAAGCCCCAAAACATAATGCTTGCTATCAAAAAGACGATTGTTCAAATGATTGAGCAAAAAAACAAACGACTTCGCATTGCTCTGGGGCCTAAAACAGGGCCTTCAACTGAGAATCGAGAGTTTGACTTCCTACTGAAGCTTTATGCGGACTTAAAAGAGAACGACCCCAAATTCGCAGAATTCCTTTTGCCCATAAGCTGCGAATCAACTCCAGGTGAAATGAAAATTATTTTTAATCAGCAACATTCAAAAAGCCATTGGGGTTTCTCGTTTTTCAATAGTCATGGAAGTACAGGCTTTTATGGGACAATTCGAAAGCCAGGAGATTGAGGGCCATGAGACTAAAAAAATACTTTTTATTTTTGATTATAAATACAGTTCTTTGTATGCCACGAGACGTCTGTGGGATGGAACCAGAACTAAAAGACGAGATGGGTAGCACACGACCTGCACCAACAAATGTTGTTTTTATTCTTCCCCCAGAACTTATGGAATCTGTCCAAAATATGAATTTATTGGCAGCTTTATGTCCGCGGATCGCTCAACCCATTCCAACAATTACATCTATAGAAGAGTTTGCGGCTTCGAAGTTATACCTTGAATACAAAAAACAATCTAATCGAATTTTATTAGCTGGTGCCATATA
Organism: Alphaproteobacteria bacterium; assembly: GCA_013815465.1. GTDB lineage: Bacteria > Pseudomonadota > Alphaproteobacteria > UBA9655 > UBA9655 > UBA9655. The sequence goes on from JACDGE010000109.1 coordinate 2,638, forward strand.
CGGCCCCACCATAAATGGTAGCAAAAATGCGCTCGTTGAAGATCACCAGCGTGTTTTAAAAGAATTATTGACCTATATCGAGACTCTTCAAGGCCCCTCGTGTAGTTCATTTCGATCCTTAGAAGATGAAAAAGCCTTTAAAGTGAGTGCTTATGAAGCCCAATATAAAATTGCAGAAAGCCATCTCATGTTATTGGTAGCATTAGTAATCGGGCCAAACTTGAATAAAGATAAGTCAGTAATAAACGCTCATCTACAAGAAATAAAAAAAATAAAAGAAACTCTCGCTGGAAGCGCTCAATACCGCAAACAGCTCCAAGCGTCGATTAAAGACGTTCAAGAACGTATACCGGCTTTTATTCCCCTTTTTAATCTCCATGTGCAATTAAAAGCTCCCCAAAACGAGGACACAAAGAGGAGGGAGAATCAATCAACAAAGAACAGTGAACTTTTATCAACAAAATTTTCAAGCACTGCCAAAAAATGTGACTTCAGGAGAGTCCTTCCAAGAGGTAGAAAGCTTTGATGCCCATTTTCAGATAAAGGTAAAGACAATTCTGACAGAGTATCTTGCGCTTTCCTTAAAAAAACTTTCCAGTGAAGAGTATCTCAAGCATGTTCAAAAACTGGTGGAAGAGTATTTGTCTTTTGAAAAGAGAGGTCTCAATTTTAAGGAATTTCTAACTAAAGGAATAAGCACTTTTCAAGCTGAAACTTTAACTTTAGAAGACCTCACGGGCTTATACAGATTTTGTTGTGGAAGGCATACGTTACCTCATCAGAATCCTCTACAATTACTAGAAAATTCTATTTTTATGTGTATTCAAGCGAACAAAGTCAGTGAGGCCTTAACAAGAACGGAAACTCTAACAACCTTTCTTCTTGAAAAAAGTCCCCTCTCGAAGCATTTCATTTCTTTGCGAGCCAGCGTAATGGCTTTGAAGGGAGATTGTGAAGAATGGAGGAGAATTGTAGAAGCAAAAAGGAATAAGGCTCAAAAAGAAAGAGCTGAAGTACATCAACAACAACTTAACACAATGAAGGCACAGCAAAAAAAGAGAAAAAAGGAACAAGAAAAGATAGAAAAACTGAAGAAGACACAGCAAGTCATTACAAATGAAAAAGCAATATTAAATTCTAATAACACGGTTGATATTGCTGACGACAGTCCAGTTTTTGCTATGCCGGAACCTAAGCCCGCGATTATCCTACCAAAGGAAAAAGTGAAAACGCGTAATCCTGCTAGAGAACTGACAGACCAGAAACAAACTCTGGAAGGCAACACAAACGGATCTTGTGTTCCAGTCGGGAGTGTTTTCTGAACTGTGTCAGTCTGCTAGAAAAGGATCTAGCGTAAAGAAGAAAGGACTGACAAATGAAGATAGCAAAAGAAAAACCCTCGTTTGATTTTGAGGAGTTTAAGAACCAAGCAAT
>JACDGE010000032.1 GCA_013815465.1 Alphaproteobacteria bacterium
CCACAAATCCAACAGCAACCACCATTTCAATATTGTTTATTAAATTGAGATAAGGTAGAATATGTTCACGTCAAAACTCTATCAGTTTTTCGATCATCCGTGGTCCGACCCTTGGGGGTCACTTCAATCCTTAGCACATCGGTCCAAATCCGCAAAGATTCGGTAACGACCTTCTTCTTTGATGGCTTGCAGCTTTTGCTTAAAAAAGGCCTGATAGTCCATTGTGCCTAACTTAACTTCCCATTATTTGAGGTTAATCTAGAGACCTTCCCTTAAGGATGCAAGGAATTACTCTAACCGCCTATGGAACATCCATCCTGCCAGAGAAAGAGTAAAGATGGCAATCAAGGCCATGGGCCAGGTGTTCATGAAGACATCACTCGCGGGTATATTTTTGAGAAAGATACCCTTAATAATGACAAAAAAATGAGCGATGGGAATAAAATTGGTAAAGGGTTGAAGCCAATGAGGCATGTTTTCAATTGGTGTTGCATAGCCTGAAAGCAGCATTGTGGGGACCATGAAAACAAAGGTTCCAAGAATAGATTGTTGCTGAGTATGGGAAACAGAAGAAATAAAAAGACCAACTCCCACAATCGAAAGCAAAAATACAAACATGCTGCAATATAGAAGAATAAGGGATCCTGTAAAAGGAACCTCGAATAAAATAAGGGCAAGAATCATCAGCAAGGAACTTTCCCCCATACCAATAATCATGGCAGGAATCATTTTTCCAATTAAGATTTGCCAGGGCTGGAGGGGAGAAACCAAGAGCTGATCAAAGGTTCCATTTTCCCGTTCTCTTGAAACAGACATGGCCGTGACGCTTAAGGCCAGAAGCATGCTTAAAATCGCGACCAAGCAAGGAACTGTATAAAGAATATAGTCAAGGTTAGGGTTGAAGAAAGCTCGAAATTCAATATCAATGGGGTTGGGGACTTGGACACCCCGGCGCGTCAAAATATCCGTATTAAAGTTCTGAAGAATAAGGGTCAGATATCCAGTCACAATTTGGGATGCATTGGCCTTTCGTCCATCGAGAATAACCTGTACAGGAGCGCCTTGCTTGGCGCCCACAAGACGAGAAAAATTTTGTTGAAACTGCAGAGAAACGAGGACTTTTTGTGTATCAATGGCGTGCCTTACTTCCTTATAATTGTCAAATTCATAGACATGGCTAAAGTAGGGAGACCCCTTAATCCGTTGAATCAATTCATGGCTATACCACCCTCTATCCTGATTTTGAATACCTATGGAAATATTGCTCACATCCAGGGTGGCAGCGTGGGTGAGAATAATCAGCTGAATCAAGGGAGGACCAATCAGGACGATCCGGCTTTTCTTGTCGCGCCATACAGCAAGAATTTCCTTGATAATCAATGCCTTAATTCTTGACCAAGCTTTGAATTGATGAAAAAAGTTCATTTTTAATCCAATCTCTTAACCGTTTTACGGGCTGTTATGATGAAAAAAAAGGAAGCAATCACCAGCATAGCTAAAAAATTGGGGATTATAAGATCCCATATGACACCCGCGAGGAAAGCGCTTTGTAAAATCGTTACAAAATAGCGCGGGGGGAGCAAATAGGTAATGGCCTGAATAGGCCAGGGCATGGAACTGATTTCAAAAATAAAACCGGATAGAATAAAGGCCGGCAGAAAACCCGCCATAATGGCAATTTGTCCTGCAACAAACTGGTTGCGCGTTAAGGTAGAAATCAACAACCCTTGCCCAAGAGATGCCAGCAAAAAACCTGAGGTAGCTAGCAGAAGCACCAGATAAGATCCTCTAAAAGGGACACCAAACAAGGTCACCGAAAGGCTAACGCAAAGGCTCATAGACCCCAAGCCCAGTAGAAAATACGGAATTAATTTACCCAGCAACATTTCACGAATACGGATGGGGGTAGACATCATAGCCTCCATCGTCCCCCGCTCCCATTCGCGGGCCACCACAAGGGCGGTGAGCAGGGTCCCAATGAGTGACATAATAATGGCCACCGATCCAGGAAGCAAAACGTTTCGACTACTTAGTTCAGGATTAAACCAAATCCTGGGCTCTAGTTTAATGGGGGGAGGGGGAAGGGGTGTTTTTTCAATTCCCCGTTGTAGGTTCCAATTAGCCACCACACCTTCTGCATAATTGAGGACAAATTTTGCGGTGTTTGTTTCACTACCATCCAACATAACCTGAATGGTCGCTTTTGTACCTCGATTGATATTTCGTGAGAAATCAGAGGGTATAGCAACTACTCCCCGAAGACGCCCTGCCGTTAAATCTTCTTCAAGGGCTAAGCGATCGTAGCCTGTCCGTCCGTCAAAATAGGGAGTTGCAAGAAAGGCATTGACGAGGCTTCGGGCCTCCGTTGAGGTATCCTCTAAAATAATTCCAATTTTAATTTTGTCCGCATCCAGTGAAACCCCATAACCAAAAAGAAAAATCATAATAAGGGGCAGAACGAAAGCAATGAGCAGGGTACTGGGGTCCCGCATGATTTGCTTGAATTCCTTTTGCAAATAAGCAAAAAAGCGTTGGAAGGAAAAGCTGTTCACGCTTGCGCCCTCTCTTCCTGCATCTCATCGGAACGTTCTATTAATGTGATAAAGGCATCCTCGAGGGTTGGATTGGGTTGGTCTTCTGACGTAGCCGCATCTTTCAGCTGATCTGGGGTACCAGTTGCTATACTTTGACCAGCATAGATAAGGGAAATACGATCACAATATTCGGCTTCATCCATGAAATGAGTGGTGACCATAATCGTTACACCTTTTTCTACCATTCCATTAATATGATTCCAAAATTCACGACGCGTAATGGGATCAACACCTGATGTGGGTTCATCAAGAAAGAGCACATCCGGATTATGCATCACTGCACAGGCTAAGGCCAACCGTTGCTTAAACCCTAAGGGCAGGGCGCCTGCATTAGACTCAAGATAGGGCCTAAGATCAAAAATAGTTGTCATGAGATTTATCTGTTCCCAACGCATCTGTCCCGTCAGACCATAGACACCTGAAAAGAAATTTAGATTTTCTCTTACACTTAAATCACTATATAAGGAAAACTTCTGGGCCATATACCCTATGCGAGAGCGAGCCTTCGAGGTCGCTGTTTTAAGGTCAAACCCCGAGACAAGAGCTTTTCCACTTGTCGGTTGCAAAAGCCCGCACAGCATCTTAAAAATCGTTGACTTTCCTGCCCCATTAGGCCCAAGAAGCCCAAAAATCTCTCCCCTTTGAACAGAGAATGAGACATCACTGGCAGCCGTGAAATCTCCAAATTGTTTGGTAAGATGGATTGCCTGAATGGGACTGTTCTTTTTGGTCTTGTTGACTATGTGCTGGGAAAGGATAGAGTGTTGCTTTGGTCCACCTCCTAAAATATCAACGAAAGCATCCTCAAAACGAGGCTCAGTGACTTGCCACTCTGGATCTTGAGGTTCAGGACACTGAGAAGGAGCACAAACAATTCGGATTTTTTTCCCTTGGATCACTCCATCTACAATGCCTGGACGACTTATGAGCTCAGATAAAAGTTTGCGGTGAGCACCAGGGGCAGCATCCATGAGAAAAACCCGTCCCCGCACCCGGTTTGTAAGATCTTTCGGGGGGCCATGAAAAAGCAGTTTTCCTTCGTTCAAAAGCAAAACTTGATGGCATTTGTCCGCTTCATCCAAATAGGCTGTTGACCAAACAACACACATCCCTTCCTTAACTAATTCTTGGACCATCTTCCATAATTCTCTCCGGGACAAGGGATCCACACCCACACTTGGCTCATCCAGGAGAAGGACTTGAGGGCGACTTAAGAGAGAACAAGCCAGCCCGAGTTTTTGTTTCATCCCCCCTGAAAGATTGCCAGCAAGACGGTGGATAAAAGGTTTAAGAGACGTAAAACGCAACATGCTCTCAAAAGCCGCTTCTTTTTCTTTTCCCCCAAATCCATGAAGTTTGGCATATAGATCAAGGTTTTCCATAACCGTTAAATCTTCATACAATCCAAATTTTTGGGGCATATAGCCCAGAATGTCATGCAACTTGTTCGCATCTTTCACCGTATCCAAGCCCCGGACGCTGATGTGGCCCAGACTCGGCAGCAATAGACCGGCTATGAGACGGATCAGGGTCGTTTTCCCGGCGCCATCTGGACCTACAAGCCCTGTAATGACCCCTGGTTGGATGCCGGCATTAATGGCATTAAGGGCTGGTTTATCCATCCCGGGGAAGGTTTTACTTACGCCGCTGATCTCAATCGCGTTTTCCATAAACGTTAAGAAGAGAGAGGAATTTTTACGGTCACGGGCATACCTTGACGGAGCTTACCCTTTGGATCGTCGATCGTAAGGCGCAGCCGATAAACAAGATCAGTCCGAAGCTCAGGCGTTTCAACGGTTTTTGGTGTAAATTCTGCTTGAGGGGAAATAAAACCTATTTGGCCTTCAAAGGGCTTATCTGGGTTCGCATCTGTTGTGATTTGAACTTTCATTCCGGGTTTTATGCGCCCGAGGTTGGTTTCAGAAACATAAGCTCGAACCCATACGGGTTTATGAAGGGTAAGAGTATAGACAATCGCTTGGGGATCCACAATGGAGCCCGGTTCCCTCACACGAGTCAGCAAGATGCCGTCTGAAGGGGAAAAGATGGTCGTATCCTGTAAATTAATTTGAGCGCTTTCCAGCTGAGCTTTTGCCGTTTCCATAGCGGCTTTACCTCCCTCAATGTCTTCTCGGCGAAACCCTTCCTCAGAAAGATTGAGGGCCTCTTGCGCACTTTTCAATTGGGCTTCACTTTCTAGTTTTTTGTAGAGCGCATTATCATAGTTTTGTTTAGAGGATGCTTGTATTTTGAGTTCTGCTTCCTGCCGTTTTAATGTAACAACGGCATTATCGTAGGTCGCTTGAAGTTGGCTTAGATTCGCTTGTGCTTCTGCAATTTCTTGCGGTCTATTGCCATGTCTTAGTCTCGCATAACTCGCTTCGGCTTGGGATAATTGGGCTTTTGCTGCGGCAAGACTTGCCTCATAAGGGGCTTTGTCCAGAACGGCAATGACATCCCCTGTTTTGACCTCGTCCCCCTCCTCAAACACCATTTTTTCAATGCGTCCTGCCACCCGGAAGCCAAGATCAACTTGGCGGATATCCACATTTCCATAAAGAATAAGGGTGTCTTTATTGTGATTTTGCTTCCAGTAAGTCATGACAAAATAAACACCCGCAAGAAGAACAAGTCCTAGGGCTGCAATAATAATGAATTTTCTGGATGGTTTCTTCTGAAGGACTGACAGGTTAAGGCTCTTTGTTTTTTGTGAGTTAATTGCTGTAGTTTACCATAAGGGAGACTCTTTCGCTATTGTTAATCACTGTCGGTCACGGTAAACGCATCTAAGTGTTAGAGTACCCCTGTTAATCGAGAAAGAGGACAAGTCACCCCCAGGCGTCATTCCCTGCTGCGGCGGGAATTCAGGTAATTTCTGGCATATGTTGTACCTAGCAGAGTGGGTATAGGCATCGTCCTAGGTTCCCGCCGCAACAGAGAATGACGCACCTTTGGTGCGTTTGTAAAGAAAGATTGCCATAATCATAAGGGATTCCATACAATTTAGATGCGTTTACCGTGACTGTCGGTCGAGATGCTTTTCCAACTTTCGTTGGATGGGCTCACAATGACCACTCCCCATCAATTCTTTATTTTCTTGCACCCATTTCTCGTTCTGACCGCACTGTTGTCTTGCGGATGCAGGGACCACAAACTTGATGGACGAGGAATCAAAAAAAATGAGAAGAAGTTTTATCAATCCTCCCCGATGGACTGAAAAAATTTTCGGATAAAGCCAGGGGCAAGCATGGAAAGAGGGTTTAAAGAAACCGCTGGATTATTGAAGCTTCCCGAAACTGTATACGCAATCCCAAAGAGGCCCTCTCCCTCGCCTCCACTTAGCATAGGGCCCAGTAGAGGGATATTATTTAAAATGGAATTAAGGAAACGCACAGGAATAACATTCCCTTTCAGCGCAAAACGACTTTGTTTTCGATCCAGCTTTCCATCCACCGTAAATCCGAGAGAGATGCTTTTTCCAATTCCTTTTTTAACGATAATCAGATCCTCTCCGAATTCGAAATCACAGTCAAACCGATCCATGGAAAGGGTTTCTTTGTTCGAAAATAAATTTGCAATCCCCATGGGCGAGAGAAGAGCCGCAAATCGAGCTAAGACAGGAACCTTATTAACATTAAATTGTTTTAATTTGAATACCCCTATATAAGGTCCTTTTTCTTTTCTTTTTGCCTTTATAACAATATAACCCTCTTTAACAGCATCATAAATACTTAAAGTTTTCAGAAATTTCCCTGCATCATTAGCGCGGACTTCGAGGGTTTGTGTGTTGTCGGGGCCTGGAATAATATCAAATGATATTCCTCCGGCTATATTAGCGACGTCACTTTTCTGGTTATAGGCAACGCTTTTTCCCGCTTTTGCGCGCAGTTTAACAGCCTTCCATATGGTGTCTTGTCCTTGCAAAAAGAGGTCAGCCGTAGCTTCAACCTTTTCAAAGATTTTTCCTTCTCCTAAACGTAACTGATCAACATGGGCTGCAAGTTTAATGTCAGTGGGAGAATGATCCCCTTTATTTTCTTCGCGGCTTACATACTCAAGAAATTTTTCTAAATCTATAATTTTTCCTTTGCACGAAATCTCATATTTATTTTCTTGCAGTGCCTTAAGAGTCAGTTGAGTATCTGTATGTGGCCCATTAAAGTGAGAAAGATGGACCGTTTTCCACTTATTATAAGGTCCAAAATGAACATGACCCCGCAGTGAATAGGTGGGGGAATTCATTATAAGATTATCCATTAGAGTAAGATGTCCCTTCTCAAACATAAGAGAAAAGGATATTTTACTCTCCTCTCCAGGCTTTTTCTCCCAGCCTAGAGGAAGAAATCCAAGGGAAGAAGGCGTCGTATCTAGATCGACAAGAATGTGGCTATTTTTATTTTTCTCTAAAATATAAGTAATTTTGGCCTTTGTAGGACCTTTACCATAATCCTGGGGATCAAATCCGAAACGTTTAAAGTCTTGAAAGGACACATTCCCTTCGACTTCAACCCGGAGGGTTTGGGGGGCTGTGTCTTTGAAAAAGTGTGTATAGGCGAGTTGAGCAGGAAGTTGATTGAGAATACCTTTTCCTTTAATGACCATTTGATCTTGCGTAAGATTGATAGCCAGATCCCCTTCAGTTAGTTGAGCCTTAAGATTATCTGTTATTTTTCGCTCTATAGCCACTTTTTGAAAAGATCCCTTGAGAGCTATTTTGATATCTTTAAATTGAAGATCCGAAAGAAGAGGAAAATCAATCTGAAGATCCATTTTTCCTGCCCCTTTCGCATTTTTGGGATCAATCCCTCCATAAGATGCATATTCAAGAGGCTTATGATTGATCACATCTAGAATGTCCGAGAGAGGTCCTGTAGCCGTAACATTCAACCTTAAATTTTCATGATTTGTGTCCAGGCCTGAGATCACAACATCTCCGCCCTGAAGAGCAATGCCTTTAAGGTTCCCAGACAAAAGTTTGATATTAAATCCTTTGGAATCAAAACTTGCTTTTGCTTTAACGTTTTGTGCAGGAGGTAATCCTTTAAGATAGGTTATTGTAGCTCCCTCAGCTTCTAAAGTTCCCTGCAGGTGATCAACGACAAAACCTTTTTCCTCTCCATGACCTTTAAATGCAAAGCTTCCTTGGGTTAAAATTCCCTTCGTCAGATTTTCAGTGATCCACGTCCGGACATCAGGTGCTAGAGCTTGTGGCCAAAGAACTCCAAGATGATTTAAGAATAAATCTTCAATTTTCCCATTGAGTTCAAGGGTATTGTTTGCCCCCAGCAAATCATTGATCAAAAGAGGGGACTGGGGCGTCCCCAATTTTCCCGAGAGGCTTAAAAGCATCTCCTTAGATAAAAGAGACACGTTCTTAAGGTCAATCCCCTCGCGAGAAATGATGAAGGAAAGATTACCGGAAGAAATAGGAAAAGGGACAAGCTTTGCTAAAGAAAGGTCAAGCGCGCCCTTTCCGATATCTATCGTACAGGTTCCTTCAAGAATTTGAAGGGTTTTCGGAAGGACAGTTACTTGGAGCTTCCCTTTCAAAGGGATATCCCATTGATGAAAAAAGTTAAGAATATCATCGGGGCCCATTTTAGCAGAGGTGGGGGAATTCAAGCTCACCCGTTCTTTTATGATAATGTCTTTAAAAGAGACATTATCAAAATCTGCATATAATCCAAAATGAGAAGAATCTCTATAATGGGTCATACCTAAGGTTAATGATCCTCCACCGCTCTGAGGGCGCAAATTCAGCTCTGTTTGAAATCCATTGTCTTGCCGCTTTAAAATAAAAGTAGCTTGTGGTAACTCCCATTCATGGTTTGCTTTTTCATCTTTCAGAAGGATGGTGGCATCAATAATGGAAATTTTCCTTAATTCATTTAGCTTTCCAAGAGAAGGGTGGGATCCACCGAGGGCTAAGAGAGGCGTTAGTTCTTCAAGGCTAAATTGTTGATCAGGTTGTGATTCTCCAAACCCAAAAGCAAATTCTCCTTTTTCATCTTTTTCGAAGAGGACATGAGGTTGATAAATGCGTAAGTTCTTTAAGGAAACGTTTCCCATAATAAGTTTTTCAAGCCTTAGAGAAACCCCTATATGCTCAATTTTAAGCCAATTTGGGTATTGTCCTTTTCGTACGTGAACGTTAACAAGTTCAATCTCACAGGGCCTTTTCCACTCTCGCCACACCAGTTGAACATGTTCAATTGAGGCAGAAAGCTTAATTTTCGGAGCTGTAAATGCGGCTTCTATTTCAGGCACGATAAAATCAAGATTAAGAGGCCCCATAGATAATCGACCTAAAAGAAGAGCAAAAAGAACGATGATAAGAGCAAGAATAGAAAAGAGGACCTCGAAAAAAAAGCGCAGTAATTTTCTTGAAAAGAATGCTTTTTTAAAACGCATAGAGAAAGAGGGGGGTTGGTTTTTCACAGCATCTCGTTGTTTAATAAAATTGAAATTATAGTCGGAGTCTTTTGTCCAAATGACATGAAGATACGTTATTTAACTTTCTCATTTATTACATTTTCTGAAATTCAATGCAAGCAAAAATTCAAGATAAAGTAAATAGACTTCTTTCAAAACGAGGATTAGATCCCGGCTCAAGGCCGGGATGACAGATTGAGAGTGTAAAAGCTCAACAACAAACATTGTTTTACAGTACGCTATCTCTTGATTATAGGGGTAAAAAACTCCGCCGTGTCATCCCGGCCTTGAGCCGGGATCTCATTTTATGGACCCATTCTATATCATCCTATGTTTCGAAAGAGGTTCAATGATGGCAAACCGAGGGGATTGCCTTGGGGTCAAAAAACAATAAACATCAACATGTGAATTTTAAATTCATTGATAACAGCTATGACACACCCTACCCAAACACCTTGACTTCCTATATACTTTCACTCAAATGATTGAAAAACAAAAATATTCCCTTTCCTTTTTTCTTTTTACCCTTTTCCTCATCCTTGTTTTTAATGGCCTGGGAACGTGGCAGCTCAAACGAAAGACGGAGAAAGAAGCACTCCTCCTCTCTCTCGCTCAGGCATGGGTTGGCGAAATTTATAACTTAGATAAAGTCCAAGTTCCGACTCCCCTAAAACCCCTTTATGCACTCGGGCAGTATATGCCTGGGAAAACGATTTTTCTGCAGGCCAAAACTCATAAGGGAAAAAGTGGAGTTTATATTTTAGATATCTTTCACACTCAAGAGGGGAGATATCTGCTCGTTCAACGAGGCTGGTCGCCAAAAGAGCATACACCTCCTCCGGCGGGTAAGATCAAAATTGAGGGAATTGTGAGAACGCCTTCCCCTCCAACCTATTTTCAACCCCTCAATAAGCCCCCCGTATATTTTTGGATCGATCTTGACAGACTCTCTCAAGAACTTCACCTACCGCTCTTACCTTTCTACCTGGTTGCAAAAAATACACATGATCCTCACATTTACCCTACTGATCCTTTTCCTTTACCCCGTAATCATCATCTTGAATATGCAATCACGTGGTATAGTCTTGCATTTGTTCTTCTAATTATGCTCTTGTGGATGATAATAAATCGTTTTTGGAGAACTCATGACAGTACAAATCACCACGCTTAAAAGTGGCCTTCGTGTTATTACAGATGATATTCCAGGGATTGCGACAGCAACCTTAGGGTTGTGGGTACAAGTTGGGGCTCGTTATGAACCGGCCTCCATTAATGGGATCTCCCATTTCTTAGAGCATATGGCTTTTAAAGGAACAACGACCCGCTCAGCTAAACAAATTGCAGAAGAGATTGAAAATGTGGGGGGCCATCTAAATGCTTATACCTCACGAGAAGCCACAGCCTATCACGCGCGCGTTCTTGCAGAAGATGTGCCTCTTGCAGTTGAGTTGATCGCAGATATCATCCAAAATTCCACGTTCGAGGAAGAGGAAATTGCCCGAGAGAGAGATGTCATCCTCCAAGAAATAGGTCAATCTTTTGATACGCCAGACGATATTATCTTCGATTATTTTCAAGAAACGGCTTTCCCTGATCAGCCTTTAGGTCGACCTATCTTAGGGCCCCCTGAAATTATACGTAAAATTACCCGTAATGATTTAAATGAGTATATGAAGCGCGAATATTCTGCTTCACGCATGATTTTTGCGGCAGCTGGTGGTGTGAATCATGACAAAATCGTGGAATTGTGCGAAAAGAATTTCACGCGCCTTTCCTCCCCGGCAACGGAAAACTTTAAAAAGGCTTTTTATCAAGGGGGGCATTTTTTTGAGAAGCGCAAGCTTGAACAAGTGCACTTAGTTTTAGGTTTTGAGTCTTGTCCTGCTAATCACCCTGATCATTATGCCCTCGCTGTTTTTTCGAGCCTTTTGGGAGGGGGGATGTCCTCGCGGCTTTTCCAAGAAGTGAGAGAAAAACGGGGGCTTGTTTACTCTATTTATTCTTTCAAAAGTGCTTTTCAGGATTCAGGAATTTTTGCGATTTATGCAGGAACAGGCGAACAACAAGTTGATGAGCTACTGCCGACCCTTAAAAATATTTTGAAAGATTTCCCGAATACGCTAGAAGACAAAGAAATCGAGCGGAGCAAAGCCCAGCTCAAAGCCGGCACCTTAATGTCCTTGGAAAGCACATCCGCCCGCTGTGAAAGATTGGCTCAACACCTGATGACGTATAATCGTTCCATTCCTCCGCAGGAAGTGATTAAAAAGGTTAATGCAGTGACGCGTAAAGATATTATTCGCGTGGCCAGTCAATTGATTTCCACGCCGCCAACCTTTGCCGCTCTTGGTCCTGGAAAAGAAATCGGGTGGGCGTAGTATGCACTTTGATATAGGATGATATAGATTGGATCCATAAAATGAGATCCCTACTCAAGGCCGGGATGACAGCGGCGGAGTTTTTACCCCTATAATCAAGAGATTGTGCAATGTAAAACAATGTTTGTTGTTGAGGTTTTACACTTTCAATCTGTCATCCCGGCCTTGAGCCGGGGTCTAAGCTAAAAAAATCTCCACGGTACAGTGGAACAAGAGGTCTTCCACCAAATGAAGACCTCTCTCCCCAAGCTAGTTACCTCCGCATATACGCCGCTCTCAGTAGCATACTGAGAGCCCCATGAAGATCTCGCTGGCTTGCCGCAAGCCCCTCCAACACCTCTATCAAAAGAGAGAGTCGTCGGAGCTGCCAGTCAAGCTGGTTGAGAAATTCTGGAGACGCGTGTATAAAGAGATTATCCATGTAATCCTCCTGTACTTTAGGGTTGCTTGGTAGTGGCGGGTGGATGTTTGAGATCCGCTCGTCACGTTTGAGAGCTTATCAGAATTGAATAGAAAATCAAGTGCATTTTAGAAAAAATTTTTTATTTTCTAGGTAATGAGATATGGTATGCTCAAAGGATATGAAGGCCCTTATTTGCTTTCCCGTGTTGTGTCATCCCCGCGAAGGCGGGGATCCAACAACAGGTTGCAATAGAGATGGATTCCCGCTTTCGCAGGAATGACACCTTTGGGGTTGTAAATAGAGTCATTCGAGGCCAATAATTTTAACCAATGCTCAATAAATTTTTTATCCAACAGGTACAAAAATGAAACCCTCCCTTTTCACCCTCGTTTCTGACTTTCACCCTGCCGGGGATCAACCCCAAGCCATTGCGGATTTAGATGAGGGCTTTGATAGGGGAGAGCGAGACCAGGTTTTGCTGGGGGTTACAGGTTCAGGCAAGACATTTACGATGGCTCAACTCATTGTCAAGCAAGGGAAACCAGCCCTTATCATGGCGCCCAACAAGACATTAGCGGCGCAATTATATGAAGAGATGCGGGCCTTTTTCCCTCAGAATGCGGTCGAGTATTTTGTATCTTATTATGATTATTACCAGCCGGAAGCCTATGTGCCCCGCACCGATACCTATATCGAAAAAGAAGCGACCATTAATGAGCAAATTGATCGTATGCGCCATTCGGCCACCCGTGCACTTCTGGAGAGGAAGGACGTCATTATCGTGGCTAGTGTGTCGTGTATTTACGGTATTGGCTCCGTTGAAACCTATAGCCAGATGGTTCTTTCCTTGAACGTTGGGGAGAGGACGGATAGGGGTGAGTTGTTGCGCCAGCTCGTGAGCTTGCAATACAAACGTAATGACATCGATTTTCATCGGGGGACGTTTCGAGCAAAGGGGGATGTTATTGAAATTTTTCCTTCCCATTATGAAGACCGATCTTGGAAACTTTCACTCTTTGGGGATGAAATTGAATCCATCATAGAGGTCGATCCCTTGACAGGACAAAAAACATCCGTTCTTGAAGGGGTTAAGGTCTATGCCAATTCTCACTACGTCACACCTGGTCCTACCATTCAGCAAGCCATTGAAGGGATTAAGGCTGAATTGAAGGTTCGTCTCAAAGAATTGAGAGAAGCGGATCAACTTGTCGAAGCCCAACGGTTGGAGCAGCGCACAAAGTTTGATCTCGAAATGCTAGCGGCAACGGGCATGTGTGCAGGCATTGAGAACTATTCTCGCTTTCTGACAGGCAGGGCGCCGGGGGAGCCCCCACCTACCTTGTTCGAATATTTACCTAAAGATGCGTTGTTGTTTGTTGATGAAAGCCATGTCACGGTCCCTCAATTGGGGGGCATGTATAAGGGCGATGCATCCCGAAAGAAAACCCTCTCTGATTTTGGCTTTCGTTTGCCCTCTTGCCGGGACAATCGTCCCCTGAAATTTGAGGAATGGGAGGCCATGCGTCCACCCACGCTTTTTGTGTCCGCTACTCCTGGACCTTGGGAGATGGAGCGCACCCAAGGCGTATTTGCAGAGCAAGTGATTCGTCCTACCGGTTTAATCGATCCAGAATGCATTATAAGGCCCATTGAAAATCAGGTGGAGGATTTGATGCACGAATGCCAAAAGATGGCTCTAAGGGGCTTTCGTGTGCTGGTAACCACCCTCACAAAGCGCATGGCCGAAGCGTTGACCGAATACCTCAGTGAAGCGGGCCTTAAGGTTCGTTATGTGCATTCTGATGTGGATACGCTGGAGCGTATTGAAATTATCCGAGATTTGCGCCTTGGTATCTTTGATGTGCTCATTGGCATCAACCTTTTAAGAGAGGGGCTTGATATTCCTGAATGTGGGCTGGTTGCCATTTTGGACGCGGATAAGGAAGGGTTTTTGCGGTCTAAAACCTCCCTAATCCAAACCATTGGCCGCGCCGCTCGTAATGTGGAGGGCAGGGCTATCCTCTATGCGGACCGTATTACAAAATCCATGGAAGGAGCCCTTGAGGAAACGAATCGGCGGCGAGAAAAGCAGCATGCCTACAATGAAGCGCACGGCATCACACCTGAATCGATTAAAAAATCCATCCATAAAATTCTGGAAAGCGTCTATGAAAAAGATCATATGACGATTTCTTTGGAGGAGGATCCTTACCTTGAAATGACGGACCGAAAGCGCAAAGCCTATCGGGAAGCGCTTGAAAAGAAAATGTTTGCGGCTGCAGGTAACCTGGAATTCGAGACCGCCGCCCGTCTGCGGGACGAGCTCAAGCATTTGGAGGATAAGGAGTTGGAATGGGGAGGAGAATAGTAAAGTCATGAACGATAAACTGAGTTATTATCTAAACCTTCCGCCAACAAACTCACAGGAAGCGTGTTTAAGCTAACGCCTTCTCTTTTGGCACTGTCGACAAGTTTTTGGTGGATGCTTTTAAGCGTTCTTACAACCCACTTTCCGCTGAATTGTGAATCGTCAGGGCGCAACGGGGTATCCTTATATCCTTTGGCTTATTATTTACCCTTTTTTCATCTTTTCTTGATAGGGTTGAATGTATTCTGACCATAATCATCAGAACCAACACAACAGGAGATTAAAATGCAAAAATTACTGATCACAAGTGCTATTGCTTTAGCCGCGATGGTTTGGAACCAAGACGTTAGTGCGGCGCCAGAGAGTAAGGAAAATACTCCTAATATGCACATGACCGCTACGGACTCTGCGGCAGAGAATATGAACGAGGAAACTTCTAAAGAGGCACTAGCTGAATCGAAGAAGAATAAAAAAGAAAAAAAATCAATGGAAAAAGAAAAGAAAGAAATGGAAAAAGATGTAAAAGAAATAGAAAAGGAATTAAAAGATCTAGAACCAGAGTTGAAAGAACTTGAAAAGGAAATAGAAAAATTTGAAGCAGAGTCTCAAGCAGCAGGAGAAAAAGGATCACAAATGCCTGAAGCCGCGCATGAAAAGAACTCGGGTTCAAAAACACATTAAGAATCCTATGCGTATATGATTTCGATTCCCCCGTCCCCCTTCAACAAAGAGGGGGACGTTGGCGGCAGCACACTGAAGTTACAAAATGTGAACAATTTACACCTGAAATTTTTTCACCTTTTGAAAAATGATCCAGCATCCAATCGCCATTGAAAGCATAAAAAGAGACAGAACTACGATTGATGAATCATTCAGAAAACTACTTGTAATCCCACCAACAGCAGATGAAGCGATAATAAATAAGCTACGGACTGCAGAAGCTGCTCCCCGTGCATCCCCCACTGATTGTAATGCCTTCGAAATAGAAGGCCCCCAAATGATAGCTGTGCCAAAAAAATAAATCCCAACAGTGAAAGCAATGAGGAGGGGACAAGCTGGTGCAAAGATACTTATAATCAAGAGCAAGAGGCCCCCTATCAAAGTAAGGGTAATACCTGTTCCAAGAGCCTTAAATGTTCCTAACACGCTCAAAATCATGGGAGTAAAACTCGCGCCTAAAATATAAAATGCAGCTCCACCGGATATATAAAGACCAAAGATGTTGGGCGTAAGTTTCAATGTATTTTCAAAATAAAAAGGAATTAATGTCAAATAACACCATTCTGCGCATGTAAGAAGGGAAAAAAATGATATATAAAAAATAAAATTTTTATTTTTAATGATTGTTTTGTAAACTGTGAACGTCTTCAAAGGAGACAATTTTTCTACTTTTTCTGGCCTCGGTATAGTAGAGCCGAAAAATAGTATTAAAAAAAATGTGAGAGCCCCCGATAGAAAAAGAAGGACAAAATTACCTTGCCAACCAAAAGAGATGTGGACATACCCCCCCAATCCGGGAGCCACCAAGGGAGCAATGCATATAATGGTGCCCATCCATGACATTATCTTGGCGCTCTCATCTCCAGGATAAAGATCTTGAATCATGGCCCATCCCACAACAGAAGAAACAATAGCCCCTGCACCTTGAATAAAGCGAGCAAGCAATAGAAAAAAAAGAGAGGGAGCAAAAACACACAAAGCCGTTCCCAGTAGAAAAATCCCTAAGCCCATGAGCAGGACTCTTTTTCGAGGAAGATAATCAGACAGGATTCCGAGGATCGGTGCTCCAATCAACGACCCCAGTAAATAAACGGGGATAGTTAGTTGGGTATAGTCTTCTCCTGCCTCAAAATAAGTTGCCATACTGGGAAGACTGGGGAGGAAAATATCTGTTGCAGAAATCGTAGATAAAGATGCCATGACAATAAGTATAGCTTGGAGGGTTCTAGAATCCATTTTTTAAGCACTTTCTTCAATGCTTTCGCTTGAAGAATCATCAGGCAAGAAACCTCCTACTTGGGCAGCCCAGAGAGATTGATATAGACCCATTTTTTCTATAAGGTAGGCGTGGGTTCCATCTTCGACGATCTTTCCCTGATCAAACACTAAAATGCGATCCATATTTAAGAGCGTTGACAGACGGTGAGCAATGACAAGGGTTGTTTTACCTGTCATCAAGCTAGAAAGACTCTCTTGGATTTGACTTTCAGTAAACGAATCCAATGCACTTGTTGCTTCATCCAAAATGAGAATCGGCGCATTTTTTAAAATCGCTCGAGCAATGGCAACGCGTTGACGCTGTCCTCCCGATAATTTAACACCACGCTCCCCGACTTGAGCCTCATAGCCTTCAGGCAGCGCCATAATGAATTCATGAGCATGAGCTCGTTTGGCCGCTTTGATGACTTCTTCATCAGAGGCCTCAGGCAGTCCATAGCGAATATTTTCTATGAGCGATCGGTGAAAAAGACTGGGGTCTTGAGGAATGAGCGTAATGGCCTGACGTAAACTTTCCTGTGTAACGTCCTCAATATCTTGACCGTCAATAAGGATATGTCCTGATTGAATATCATAGAGGCGCAAAATAAGATTAACAAAGGTGGTTTTTCCGCTTCCTGAATACCCAACAAGCCCCACTCTTTGACCTGGCTGAATAGCGACTGATTTGTCACAAAAAAGAGGGCTTGTACCCGCATACTGAAAATGGACCTTTTGAAACTGAATTTTCCCCTGCGTTACTTTTAAGGGCTGGGCACTGGCGGCATCGATAAGGGCAATCGGTTCCTGCAGCAAGGTAAGCGCTTGGCGGCAAATTCCAACTTGTTTAAAAAAATTAGGCAACTCAATACTGGACCACCAGAGCATCATGACGATATTCCAAGACGTATTAAAAATCAGGACAATGTCACCCACTGTGATAAGGTGGTGAGTCCAACACCAGTAAGCATAGCCATTGAGGGCAAGTCCTGGTCCCAGTAAGGTGAGGAGGCCTAAGGCAACCCGCACTCTTTCAATATACATCATTTGCTGGCAATTTTGCTTTTGTTCTGTGTTTTGCAAGCCTTCAATATACGTGAGCTCATATTTTTTATTCCCAAAAATTTTAACTGCAAAATAATTGGTGAGACTGTCAACAATCCGGCCATTAAGTTGACTTCTGGTTTCGGAATGAATATAGGAATAGTAGGCACACCGCGACGCGTAGGCAACGCCAATACCTATATGAATAAGGGCCCACCCAACGAGAATGGTCGCAAAAAAAGAATTTAGAGAATAAAAAATGCAGGAAGCAATTGCAACTGCCACAAAGGTCGGAATAAAAACTGTCGCGGTGAGTTGGAGGATGTGAACCATATTTTTGACCATATCGGAGATCTTGTTGGCGATATTTCCTGCAAATTGGTTAGAAAAATAGCTGTGTGAGTGGTCATGCATATGGGAAAAAATATACATGCGAATTTGTTTTTCAAGCTTCGGAAAGGTGAGAGCCAAAAGAACGCCACCCAATCGGTAACAAATTTCAACGCCTATCCATAGGGCTAACGCCCCCAGAATAGGTCCTTTTATCAGGGGCCAAGCAAATTCTCTTGCCCCCACAAAATTGGAAAAATTATCAATGATTTTACCAAATAGTAAGGGAAAAAAGGTTTGATCTATAGGCAAAGCAAGCCAAAATAATTGAATGGCCAAGAAGTTGATCCATTGTTTTTTAATAAAAAAAACAACAAACCCAAAAAAGGTTTTGCTTGGTGCAATGGCTGTGGACGTATGCATTTTAAAGATTCCTGGAAAAAAACGGGGTAAGCACGAAAGAATCGCACTTACCCATTATTTTCTAGCAAAAATTTTCTCATTTGGCAATAGCGCTGCGGGTTATTTCGTGATCACGCAGCATTCCGATCACAAGGCACTCAATTTCTTGGCGAGCCTTGTGGAGACTATTTTACTTGGGCACAACTATATATATTCATTCGCGCCCTACCGCACGTCGCTTGACATTCGCCTGGAGACGACATTAATCCCAGACTCACTATATTCTTATTCGGGTCAGTGCATAAACAAGCGCACTGATACTCTGTCGCTATCGCCATTGCCACGGAGGTAAGAGACATTAAACAAAACGCTGCAGTTATTACAGGCTTTTCTATAGCGAATTCTATGACTGCACCTGCAACCTGAAAACCATATTTAAAAGGAGATAATACGGTAGCTACCAAAGAGGTTGGAGACTCGTCCAAATTTATAGACTGTGAAGAAGTTGCGCGTGTTGCAACATCAAGAGGGTCATCAAATTTTTTCTTCATACCCACATGAGACTGCGTGCTGGAACCATCATACTCATCCATAGCCTTTGAGGGAAGATTCATGTACGGTATGACAAGAATCATAAGAGAAAATAGAGATTTTTTTAGGTACTTATACATTTTGTTTTTCCTTTTTAGTTAAAGATTTTTTTTTAAACAAAGAAGACCACCTTTACAACTCGATAGTAAACTACTTTATTCCAACTTTCCTCAAAATGTCTATAGTTAAAAAAACAAAAAAATATAAATTATTTAGATGTTCCGCAACGAGCGAATGTAATGACATAAAAGTAGATGTTACAGGGTTAAGGCGTAGAAGTATCAGATGTTATAATGCTGCTCTTAATCAAGTTTTCTATATTTAGAGATATTTCATATATTTTATTTTTAATGTTTTTGCATCCACTTTTTCTGAGTCTATTAAGCG
>JACDGE010000110.1 GCA_013815465.1 Alphaproteobacteria bacterium
AGCTGCTCTAAAAGCCAACCCGTTAACATATTATATTTAGGCAAATTATTCCTACATCTAGCAAGGCTTTTTTCAAGATAATCTTTAGCTTTTTGATAACTACCTATTTCTCGATATACATTTCCTAAATTTCCCATACAAGAGTCAATTGTAGAGCTACTTTTAGGGAAGTGTGTCTTACAACATATAAGTGCCTCCTTCAAAAGCTCTTCAGCTTTTTGATAATCCCCTAATCTTCTCCAAATATTAGCTAAATGTTGTAAAGGCACATGAATTTTTATTGCTTCATGGTTAGAAGATTTGAGCTTATAGAGTTTAATACTTTGCTCTAATAGTTCTTTGGCCTTTTGATAATTATCAGTTATTCCGTAGGAATCCCCTAACCATGCTAAAATCCCTGCGATATAAATAGGATTCTTCCACAAATATTTTTTAGCCACTACCAAACTTTCTTCAAAGCAAGATTTAGATTGCTCATATTTGTTTAGTGCCCTATAAAGCCATCCTAATTGCTGTAAAATATCCGCTATATTTAGATGATCTTTACTATTGGACTCGTATAATTTTGCAAGAGTGTCATTAAGAATTTCTTCTGATTTAGAAAAATTTCCTGTGAGGTAATGAATTCTGGCTAAAGCACTTCTTATTGGTATTACAACATTAAAAGAGAATTCTTTTTCCTGACCCAAAAATTTTGTACAATGACTAATTAATATAGGCAAGCTTTTTTGAAAATCTGGTTTATGGTGAGCATCTTTAATATATTCTTCTAATGTTCTTCCAATTTTATTGATTATATCGTTATCCTTCAAAGGAATGGTTCTGCCGAGATAAGAAAAGATTAGTCCTTGGATATTTCTATGAATTGTGAAATATGTCTCATTTATTGATTCTCTATCTTTATTCTCAATGAGGGAATATTTTTTGAGGTGGTATATGAAATTATCCGCAAGCGTACTACCACTATATCTATCAAGTAATTCTTTAGGAATATGTTGAGAATCAAGAAGACATATAAAAAGCAAGAGGTCTGTAAAATCTTTGTTTACCTTTATAAGGTGTTTCAAGGATAAGGTAATTATGCTAGTGCGCGTCCGGTCGTAATAACTATAATTTCTTAGGACTTCCTGGCTTACATTTTCAAAATTTTTATCATATTCATTTAAATATTTTATATACTGTAGATAAGAAACCCCTGTTGCCTTTATATAATAAGCGGCAACAGATATATCTAAAGGTAAAGGAGGGATATCTTTTAAAAAAATATCATATTCTTTCTTTTGCTTTTGATTGGGAGCCTTAGAATTTCTAGAATCTTTAGAGCTAAAAATTTTTACAAAAAGATCTAACTTTTGATAAGGATCTAATACCCCCACCTGAATAACAGAGCTTACGTGACCACTATTTTGAATATTGGCATCCCTTGTGGTTAATAGAATTCTCCCCTTACCCCAGATGTCTGGAGCAGATGGAAAATATTTTTGAAGGTCATTAAATTTCTCCACATTATCATAAATGAGAAGCCACTCTGGGTACAACTTCAGACGTTCCTTAACTCCTTGAAGGATTTTTTCTTCCCTTTCTACGGGACCTTTAATATATTGCAGTTCTTTGAAATCCTGTTTCTCCTTGTTTGTTTTTAAAAGAGCATATGCTAAATTAGCAAAAGAATTTTTTACGCTCTCTTTTGTTTCTGCATTTATTTCCCATATGACAGACGATCTTTGTGAACGCGCATACTGGCGTGCTAGCGTCGTTTTTCCAGCCCCCCCCATCCCAACAAGAGCAATCGTCTGGATAGAATGTTCTGTTTTAAATGCATCATCTATTTGAGACATTAGATCAGGGCGTCTGAGTAGAGCTGTTTCATCAGGAATCACTAAGTCTGAGCGCGCAAATGATACAAAAGCTTCTTCTTTAATTTTGGTGTTGCCTTTATTTCCTTCGTAACAAAAGAGCAATAATAACAATGAAGCAAGGGTGATACTTAATATTCCTGCTAAGGAAAATAATTTTTTATTTGCTAAAAATTTTGTGCTTTTGCGTTCAGGTTGATGATTTTCAATATTTACTGTTTGGGGAGCATCTGGGGGTAGCAAAAAAGTAGAAAACTTATTGAAGGTATCATCTCTTTTTTCAAACTGAATAATAATTAAGTTTATGTCGACATTGGGTAAAAGGGTTTTTAGAATTTCAAACGTGAGAAAGTAATAACTTTTGAATTGGTAGTAATATATGTGAGGTTTATTACAAATGGCCTCATGAAGTTGAGCTGGTTTTTCCTCATCCATAAAAAGAAAGAGCGCATCTTTAAGTGGGAAAGCTCTTGCTTGAGGAATAATTGTTACGTCTAGTGAGGGTTCACTCTGCGTTTGCAACTCTTCCACTGCCTCAGGAATGCTATAAATTGTAAAAATCTTTCTATTTTCTTGAAGAAGCTCACCGATAGTTTGTTTTTCTTTCCGTAATTTAAGAGAGATAGATATTCCTAAAATCTCTAAGTGGATCTTCAATTGTTGAAAAAAATAAGCTTTTTCTTTGTCCCAATAAGCAATGTGGCACTCTCTCTCCGGAGGGTGACTATTTTCCAATTTAGTGATTTCTTGTAAAGATTGCTCAAAAGCATGGAAGCTGAGCAATTTTAAGTAATAATGTTTTAGGATGAGAAAGGCGTCATTATTTTCAATCAAAGCAATCAAGCTTTCGCGGGACGTGCAGCCTAGCTTTTTCATAGCTTTGTAGCTATGACTCTCAACAGTTTTAGGGGCCATTGAAAGAAATTGTGCTGTTCCTTTGGCGGACCTGCCGCTTAAGGTGCACGCAATAATATCCACTTCTCGCTTAGATAGTTTTACTCCATTAAGTGTGTGAAGGTACCAGGAGTAAATTTCTTGGGGTAATTCGGATTTATTAAATCTGAAGTCCATAGGCCTCTATTGTTGTTGTTTGCTCTCTGCTACCAGATAAGCTGCCGAATAAATTGATTTTTATCACAAGTTACACCATTCTTTTCCAACTTCAAAGAGAAACAGACCGTGCTATAATTTATCCAAAAAATTTAAATGAATGACGAGGTCTTATGACCCCGTCATCCATGTTAACAACCAAGCAAGAATGTTTACTTGACCTAACGAATTTGATGAGGTAGGAAACTCCAGTTAGCTTTTTTCCCTTGAGCTTCTCCTTTATCATAATACCCTCTGGCTTTTGCTTTATCTGCTTGTACGCCTAAGCCACGGTGATATATATCGCCCATGACGAGGAACATATCCCCCTCCTTATTATGTCCTCTCTCTTCTGCTTCTATAAATAACTTTAAAGCTTGACTTTGGTCCTTTGTTACCCCACAGCCATAATAATAATTGACTCCTAAATCTCTTGACGCCTTTGAATATTTTACATTGCGTGCTTTTTTGTAATATTCATTGGCTGTTGTATAGTTTGGAGCTACCCCTCCCTCTCCACTGTCATAAATGACACCCAGGATATTAAGCATTTCGCCATCGGTATATTCTCTTCTCTCTGCTTCCTCTAAAATTTCCCGAGCTTTTCGCTTATCATCTTTAGTGTTTTTTAAATAGTGACTCTTCCCCATGCTGAGTAACTTATTTTTTTCTATTTCTTTTGTATAACGAAAGGATACCTGATAGCTCTTTCCCACGTTATCTAATACGTCTCTTTTTAATTTCTCACCCAACTTTAATTTAG
Source organism: Alphaproteobacteria bacterium (assembly GCA_013815465.1). GTDB lineage: Bacteria > Pseudomonadota > Alphaproteobacteria > UBA9655 > UBA9655 > UBA9655. The sequence continues at coordinate 3,709 of JACDGE010000110.1, forward strand.
AAAGTTCTAAGGCTTCATTCTCTTTGGTAATATCTTTAAGATCATTCGCATTTCCTAGAGATCGCCCTGTAATTGAACATAACATCTCATCTGAGATCTCGACTTTATTACCCGTAGCCAGGTCATAACATTCAAGATCCTGAATTTCTTCAAAATCACTAGGCACATTTTCTTTTGATATGGGATATTCTCCAGTAGGTGCGCCAGGCCATTGGTTTATTTGGTCAGTGGGAAAGAGTTGGTATGTGTAAAGTTCGTTTACTTGAGATTGGTATACTCCTTTTCGAGAGAAAAATTTCTTT
>JACDGE010000111.1 GCA_013815465.1 Alphaproteobacteria bacterium
ACTTTATGAGTAAGGAGATGTAGTTTTTTCATTTTGAAATCCTTTCTTTGATGAGGAATGATTCCAAAACTTTAAACTATTTATTCTTACTTTTCAACTGACTATCAATAAGTGACGGGTAGTGTGCTGATCCCCATTGGGGAGCGGAGTGTAACCAACAAGTGCTCGTTTTTCATTAATTGTAAGAAAGGACGCTTTATCGATTTTTCCCCAGAGGCCTTCTCGCCTACTGGCAAGGGCAGGAATTGCATCCGCGTCATACTCAAAGGAAAGATCTTCTCCAAAGAGGGGCACCAGCCATTTATTAAGCTCGCTTTTTATGATTTCCAAGTGCGGCAAAATGGTATCTTCCCATAAATGGTAGCGCGCTTCCTTATAATTGGAAAAAGTGGACTCACCCGGCACCCCTACCAGCATGGGGGGAACACCATACACTTGCGCAATTTCACGAGCTGATAAATATTTTCCTTCAATAAAATCCAAATCTTTGGGAGAAAGCCCCATTTCCTTCCATTCGAAATCTCCTTCCATAATGATAATACGTCCTGAGTTGCGCGAGCCTTCAACCGCATCCCTTAATTCCTGGCGTAAACGTTGGCGTTGCTCTTCTGAGAGAATATCCCCATGGCATCCCGGACCAGGACGAAATTGAAGCGCTCCTGAAGGACGTCCTCCATTTTGCAGCAGAAACAGATTATGACTCGAAACGGCGTTGTGCTGATCAATAGAGTGGGCCGCGGCCTCGATAGGGCTCATGCCATACCAGTCATTAAGCGGGTTGAAGGTCTTAATGTGTAATACTCGAGAACGCCCATTGAGGGGATCAACAGGAATGCGGACCGAGCGGCCCCCCAAGGTATACTGAAAGGCTTCAGGGGTGCCTGCTGCGCCAGGCACAACCATCACTCGATCGGGTCTGAGCAAATAAAGCTCGAGCGGTTCGCTCGAGGGGATGACCGCTTCAATATAAACATTCCCCGCCAGCAAGAGATAGGCCGCAAGCCCCTCCATAAATCGGGCAAGTCCCTGTTGAGGATTCGGCTTTTGAAGCAAGGTTAAGAGAGGATGAGATTCCACCCGCTGTCCATCCTTGAAAAGCCGCCAAGCAACACTCCCCACCCCACGAGCAATGAGGGAAACGCAACGATAGACCACCATATTTTTTTGATACCCTTCCTCAGCCAAGGTATCATATTGGCGCGGGGTCCAGACCGGGCTGTGCGCCCCGGCTGTCACGAAGAGGGGCGCCGTGGCGCTGGCCTTTCGTTCCGGCTTGTGGATGAGTTTGCGGATCCAGTGTTTCATGGGTTTGTTCCTTCTGGTTGTTTGTGAGGACCTGGAAGTAATGAGTGGTCAGCATTCCCCACCCCGTGGGGGCGAAACCTTCTGTGCTTAAATTTTAAGGATTATCTAAATACTGACCATTAACTGCTGGGTAGATACAATTATCTGATCTTACATTTATCACTCTACAGAATATTTTTTGTTTGTCAAATTTTTCAATTGCCCATTGCGCAAAATAATTTATAAGATACTGAAAGAAAATCGAAATTTTTTGAGTTATGGATGACATTCTGGAAGATCGAAAGGGGTGTCTAGGCGTCATGCTGAGAATAAATCACCCCATATGAGTCAGGAAGTTCAAACTGGGGGGTGTCATCCTTGGGCTAGAACCTCTTGAATTTTCAAAGATGGATCCTCGGGACAAGAAAAGTCATTGTTTTTCTAAGAAAAACAAGGATTTTCTAGCCCAAGGAAGACACTCCTGTGAGTATGGCTGATTAGTCACGAAAAAGAAAGTTTGGGTGATTTATTCCACGGTACACGCATCTAAAAGTTAGGGAACTTCGGGAGCCACGTTACTCTGGCTTTTTTCAAGAGAAGCAATTTATCCCTACGGGCGTCATTCCCGCGTAGGCGGGAATGACGCCCGTGGGGGAGTGTTTTGTAAAAAAGGTTGCCGTTTGTCGTAAGGATTTCTCTACAATTAAGATGCGTTTACCGTGGATTTATTCTCAGGATGACGCCCTACTCGGCGCCCTTACAGTCTCCCTTTTCTTTTTCACATTTCTTACAATCTTCATGACAGGCACGGCACGTCTCAGCACATTTTTTACACGCATCAACACATTCTTGTGCATGCTCATGATCCATTCCTTTACACTTTTCAGCGCATCCCTCACAGACTTGTGCACAAAGTTCAAAAAGGTCTTTGCAACACATTCCCTTGGCTGTCAGACGGCCGATGAGGTTGGATACTTCTGCAGCAACGATAGCGTGACAATGACCAGGACAGCACTCCGTGGATTTTTTACACCCTTCAACTGACAAACGGTCGCAAGCCTTCGTTGCATCCATACAAGCATCAATACATTTTTTATAGATCATTTTCCTCTCCCTTTATTTGATTATACTATTTTTTAAATATGATTACCTACAAAAGGATAACAAATGAGGCCTTAAAATGTTCTTAATTCCTATTCATTTTTTCTATTGTCTTCAGAAATCTTAAGATAGACTTGATACAAACTTTCAAGCTCATCTGCTCGATCCCGAGCCGCGTAAAGAATCTCTTTTTGTTTTTCCGTAAGATGTCCTATTTCCTCTTGAAGACTGGTATAGAGAGCCATTTGAATTTCAGCCAAAGGAGCTTGCATATCCTGAACAACCTTCATAATAATGTGCTCTGCTTCTAATTTTTCTGCATATTGAGGAGAGAAATCACGAAGAATGAGAAGAACGCTCTTGTTATTTATATGAACACCATTATTTTTCCCCTCAATAGGATAGGCAAATAGAAAGAAAGTGAATCTTTTCTTTTGCATAAAATAGGTGATCGGCGCTTCATTGGGCCCCGGAAGGTAAGGCTTTGTTGTAAGAAGGACTTCCCTAACAACACGTAGAAGTGATTCTTTTAAAGAAATTTCCCTATGCAGGAGCGGATTTACACTTTTTATGCTGCTCTTCCAATCCCAAAGATTCGATGCAGACTTATTCATGAAAATAATATTACCATTTTGCCCAAAAATGAAAACGGGATAAGGAGGAGCATCAAACGCTGCCTTCAAATTTTCATAATTCTCCACCACATGCCCCAAGGAACTTTGATGGTACTCCTCAAGGCGATTCGTCATAAGGTTAAACTCGTCGGAAAGTTTTTCGATTTCTTCTGAACCTTTGATATGCAATAAAATTGTTTCAGCTGTTTTCCCAAACTGACTCACAATTTTAGTCATCTTATTCAAGGGTGCCAAAAAGAGTCCTGTAAAAATCCAAGACATTAAAAAACCAAAGATTAAACTGAAGACGGAAGCGATGGAAATAAGAAAACGGGAATCCACTATAAACCTAGATAAATTATCTTTTTTTCGAACAAGGGCATCTTGATTTAAAATAATTATATTATCTGTTACTTTTTTCAGCTCTCTATATTCTTTATCAATTTTCTTATCTGAAGGCACGGAAGATAAGCTTTCAATATAATAAGCCCATTGTTTCTTAAGAGATTTTACTAAGTCTTCTGCTTCGCCGGGTTCAATGATTGATTTTTCTTGAAAAATCAATTCCTGTTCTATTTTATTTTCTAATTTTTTTACTTTATTATCAATTGTGTTTGGATTATTAACAACATAACTATTTAACTCTTCAACAGCCTCATTCAATCTTTGTATAGAAAGTATGCTTTTAAAATTATCAAATAAAATAGATTGTACTTGGTATTCTATTGTTGTAAGAGTAAAAATAAACAATAGAACAAGACACAAAACTACGCCTGCTGCAGGTGTTTGAGCCCAAATAATTTGCGATCTCATTTTCCACACTACCCGTCACTTTTTTAAAAGATGACATTTTTAGCCCTTTCCAAGAGTTTGAGGATGGTTTCTATGGTGTCATTTATGGAGCGAGCCGCGCATCTTTGAAAGTTAATCAGCCCTTGTTTG
>JACDGE010000112.1 GCA_013815465.1 Alphaproteobacteria bacterium
TTCTTTTTCAACTCCACCAACTCATCCAACCCACACTTTTTAAGCAGATCCAGAGCTTGTTGACCTTGAGCAGCTTTATTCTGCTTTTTATCCACGAAAAGGTTCGCCAACCTTAACGGATCAAGAGCCCGCGCCTCCATAAGAGGTCGATAGGTTTCCCCCTCTTTGAGGATTTGAGCGGCTGAAGATTTCTGTATACTCTTCCATTCCAGATAGCGTCCAAAGTCCTGATGCTGCTTTGTGAGAGCATAGGAATCCCCTTCAGGGTTCGTCTTGTTGATATCTCGCATCATCTCACGATAGATCAGAGAAGAGGTTCGACTCGAGACTTCATAGAGCTTAAGAACGCCTTCACGATCACCACGATCAAGGGCCTCATGTAATGTGGGAAGGGTTTCTTCTACAATATGCACATGGCCTTTATCCACGTATTTCTGAATGGCAGCTTGGGTGTGTTGTTTTCCAAAGAGAACGGTAGCTTCACGTTGCCACTCTTGCTTCTGCCTCACTACCGTATTGAGTTCAACCTTGCCAAGCCGTGTCGTGACAAGGCGAAATGCAGGACCAGCCTCAACAGGCTGGAGCTGGGCCCCATCTCCCACAACGATCAGCTTAACGCCGAGTTGTTTCACAGCGCCAAGCAGTTGCTCAAAGCGCTCCATATCCACCATGCCCGCCTCATCCAGGACGAGCACACTTTTTGAATTATACTGGCAGCGCCCTTCCTTAAAGTCCTTCAGGAACTTGTGGAGGGTGCTTGAGGGAATGCCGCTCTGCTCAAGAGACTTAGTCTCAAGAGACTTAGTCTCAAGATTCTGTGCAGCCTTACCCGTAGGCGCCAACCCATAAACCGAATAGCCCTCTGCCTTCCAGATGTCATGGCAAACTCCCAAAGCGGTTGTTTTTCCTGCCCCCGCAATTCCGACCACGCACTTCAGCTGTCCTTCATCAACCAGATGATGAATGGCTGTGACTTGGTCTGATGAAAGCCCCCCAAACTTTTTTAACTCTCGATTGGCTTTTTCCATGGCAGGATCTATAGAAGATGATTGAACACCATGAGACTTTTCTTTTCCGAGTGCATCCGCATTTTCAATGAGCGACCTCTCCGCCTTAAGCATACTGCGGGTGGTATAGATGGATTGATCTTCCGAATCGGATTTTAACAACATCAGCTCGTTAGAATTCTTCAATTTGGATTCGAGCTTTTGAAAGAGCGGCAGTTCATCAACATAGCGATGGAGGAGCTTCTGAACATCCGCCCACATAAAGGTGGAATGATGCTTGGAGACAATATCCAAAACCACATCCGGCCGACGCATAATCCGGTAAAGGTTACGGAGCTGAGTATCGTGAAAGGCTTGGGCTTTGTCTGTGACAAATGAATCTGGTTTATTTTCAGGGTTGGCTCTTCTTTCCATCTCCAAAACCCCCTTTCCCATCTTGGGTTGGGGCTCAATCTCAATTCCTCGGTCTTTGTGAGATCGATGATCAACACGTACATCATGACCGTTCAGCTTGAGATGAAAATTAGAATACTCTTGCCACTGAACACGCAAATCGAGGAGAAGCTCCTTTTTATTCCACTCTTCCTCTTTTTTTTGATTCATGCCGTCCTCATCCAACCGTCTTGTGGTCACGAGAACGTGACAGTGGTGATTCTCATCACCCGTTTTTTCCTCCTTGTCAAAATGAAAATTGAGCTGGGCAGCCATGCCTAGCGCGCAAAGTTGATCTTCCACAAACTCTCGAGCGAGAGCCATGTTTTGTTCCTTTGTGAGTTCTCGATGAAGGGCAAATTCGAATTCTCGCCAGATGCGAGCATCAACTCTCTTTTCAGCTGATTCCACAATTTCACAGAAGGCCTGCACACCCTTTTGACGGTCCTCAGTCATCAGTCTTTGAACATCAACGGCCCAGGCAGGTGCATCGTTTGGCAGAGCCAACTCCACATGCTCCACATCCTTAGATCGCTGATCGAAGCTCTGGCCTGTTTGCTCATCGTAGAGTTTACAGCCCGAGCGATAGGCCATAGCACTCACCGTATTCCGGCTGCCGCGAGAAATCACCTTCACGCTGAAATGGTATAGCGCCATGAGATAAACCTTCAAACTTGGTCTAAGGCGCTTGCGCCAAAGAGCGGTTGACGAAGGCAACATGTAAGCGCGCATGGAAACTTTTTAGCAAAGCTACCAAGACGGGCTTAGATAGCTGGCGCTATCATTTTTTATCTCTGGGTTTTTCTACGGGGTTACCGCTGGGTTTATTTATAGTATCGGTTTATTGCCTTGAAGAAGAATATCAAATTTAGTATATTAAGTCATCACAAAAAAAAAGAGGAGATTCGACTGATGGATAAACTCACCCGCTTTAATGACAGAATCGAGAAGTTAAAAAAGGAAAAGCTTAAGTTTCAGACGCAGCAAGCCGTCCTATTCCGGCGTGAGGCTGAAAAACTCTTTGACGATTCCTTCTCGCCAGAAATAGCTCTTGCAGTGCTCTCTGATTGGAGGACGGCAACGGATGCGAAGAAAAAGGAGTGGGCCGCGAAGACCCATTTGTTTCGCCCTGCTTCCCTTCAGCACATTCGAAAAAAAATTGAGACGCCTGCGCCAGAACCTGACGAAAAGTGAACGGCAAAGGCGCGTACAAATGGATAAGCTGGCAATCAGTTCTCATGAAGCTAGACGAGCAAGAACAAGAAGCCTTTTGCAATTGGGCGGCTTAGTCGCGAAATCCGGACTTTTAGAGACTTTCGAGATCTCTTTGGGGCTAGATCTTCAACGTGACCCAGATCAAAAAATGCAAACCGCAGCTTTATTCAAAGGGTTGGTTGAGCTTAATGTAATGGCCAAAACAGAGGATATAAATCTGCAAATATGGGCGCACCAAGGCTTGCAACTTTTTGGAGAAGGGAAGAGAGGAAATGTTATATGAGCTCAGATAGAACCGAATTTTCTTCTGCCAATTTTCTTCTTGAAGATGCATGTAAAAATGTTGCGAATACCATCTGTCTTCCTTATTGTGTGCATAACATAATATAATAAAATTATTAAAATTATGTTAATAATTTAATGCAATGATCAAAAAACATCTATGGACCGCATAAGCTATTAATTAAAAATTCTCAGCAGGTTCTAAAAAGGCTCCTGTGCTATATAAACACTCTGCAGGGGGCCTCTTTTAAAACATTTCGATCTTCGGAAGTTGAAAAAGCATTTAAGGGCAGATATAACTAGAAATCATCAATGCTAAAAAAAATACGTGCAAAACAAACTAGATGATGATAGTGTAACATTACACTAAAATTAAAAAGGTGTAATTTTATCATGCAAATTTGTTACAAATGCGGGAAACCCCTCCAAACCCATGACTGCTTTCACGGTCTTCATCAGGAGTGCTTTTGCTTATGGTTTGGGCATACTTCTCTTGTGGACTTTACAGACATTGCTTTGAAAAGAGGGGAAGATATATCAAATACGACACTTCCCCCCCTTCATACAAGCTTTTTTCACGGTAAATTTAAAAAGTACTCGGCAAAACTAGGTGGCAAATCTTATATCTTAAAGGTTCAACAAAGTGAATATGCGGAACTTCCGCAAATTGAATACATTTCCAATATCATAGCTCAAAAATTAGGTCTGTATGTTCCGTCCTTTTATTTTATTCGTTTTCTAAACGAAATGGATACCTTTGTTGTGCATAATTTTATGGAAAATTACCAACCTGCTAACTTGATTCATTTGTATCACTTTCTTAAGGAAACTGATGAATTTTCGGTTCGAAATATTTTAGCTATTATTTCAGATAAAGTTGGACGTCTTGATGCGATTCATCGTAACTACTCACCCCCCCCCGTTTTTGTGGATCAAAAAAAGTTAATATTTGATTAAAATGTTTTTAAGTTGAAGTAATTTTATGTTATTATCC
>JACDGE010000113.1 GCA_013815465.1 Alphaproteobacteria bacterium
AATATTTCTTAAAATCAGGATGTTCGCAATAGAGCTGGGCTAAACCCATATAAACATCCTTCGAAACATCATAAAAACGCTCAATCATTTGGTAATGCTTGTGGATGATCGCCTGGACTTCATCGGATCGAGGAGTCAAGCCTTCATCCATGCACAACTCTAGGGCCTTATAAATTTTATTGCCTTCCTGTTTGACATCATCCCAATCACGCTTGTCCCAATCTATCGTTCTCCTCTTACTCTCATGGATAAGGTCCTCAGCCACAGTGCCGTGATATTTTACAAGAAATTGCTCATATTCCTTTTGTTTTTCCATACCAAATCCGGTGTATAGTTCTTTGTCTTCCATTGTCTGTTCTCCTTTTAAGTGCGAAATAGTTTTATTGATCGTATGGATAAGTTCCTGCGTACGACCCATGCTCTCTTCCAGAGTATGCCTGTGGGCATGTAAAGCCCTAACCTTGTCAAAGTTGTTGCTGGTCAGCATCTCCTGGATATCATTCAGTTTGAATCCCAGCTCACGAAAGAACAAAATCTGCTGCAATAACAGCAGTTGTTCCTCTTCATAATAACGGTACCCGTTGGCTCCATAATAGGCAGGTTTGAGCAACCCAATTTCATCATACCAATGAAGAGTACGGGCGCTCACCCCGGATAACTTCGCTAACTTCTTTACCGTATAGGCCATAAAATTCACCTCTGTATGATATAAATTTGAGGATAAAGTATCACGGAACGTTAAAGTAAAGAGGTTTTTGTGCCCACGTAATTTTTCCTTGGCGGGTAAAAACCAGGTCTATCGGCAATTTTTATGTTATAAAGAATGAATCTTCTTCTCTATAAGTATTTTTATATTTTTCAAAATGAATCTTATCGGTGCTATTTGTCACTGCTGTGGATTTCCTTGATTTTCCACACTATAAAAGGCATAGGTGGAAAGATCAACGTAGCCCATGTTAAGAAAAATACCTATACACAAAAAAGATAAGATTAGAGACGCCAGAGATAGAATAATTCAATGCACTTAAACCCAACCTTTACTTCAAACATCCAGAATCTTTATGGGGAAACAGGTGCAGCCTGGCTAAATAATTTGCCCTCCCTCTTAACCCAGCTTAGCTCAAAATGGAATCTACGTTTTCTACATGTGGTGCCGGACCTCACCTATAATTTCGTGTGCTTGATCGAGATAATTCCAACGGGTGAGACTGCCATCCTTAAGATGGGACCGGGGAGCACAAACATTGAAACAGAAGTCAGGTGGCTTCAATGCTTTAATAAAGGCGTTCCAAAGGTCTATTGGCATGATGAGGAATACGATGCATTTTTGATGGAGCGACTTGAGCCAGGGAAATCTCTGAAAGCTCTGGTTAAAGCAGGGCGTGACGATACGGCCACAAGACGCATTTGCCAGGCTATTCGTGAGTTACATTCCCACCAACAAAAACAAGCGGCGTTTACCCCTATTTCCACATTCGCAGGGAACTTGTCTGTGTTGAAAAACCACTTGGACAACCGAACAGTATCAAAAGCTGAAGCCTTATTCCTCGAGCTAATCGCTGATCAAACCCATGATGTGCTGCTCCACGGAGACCTCCACCACGGTAATATTCTCTCGAGTGGTGCCAGCTGGAAAGTCATTGATCCTCAGGGGTATGTTGGCGATCCTGTGTTTGAGATCTGTTCCATGATCTACTGCAATTGTTTTCCTCCTGATCTCTCTATTCCACAAGTCGTTGAAAGACGCCTACACATCCTTGCTGAGGAATTGCCGTTTGATCCTCAAAGAATCAAGGCTTGGGCCTTTTGTAAGACAGCCCTTTCTCTAGCCTGGAATTTAGAAGATCATGGAACAATTCCAGAGTTTGAAGTCGAGGTACTTTCTGCTATTGATCAGGTTAAGATTTAAGGGATAATTTAAACTCATGAAGCAAACCTTTGCCAAGAGTATGGTTTTAGCCACCATCATTCTTATGGATATATTATCAGGGATGGAGTTCGATCTCTTTGTCCCGAGTTTTCCCGAACTGCAAAATCAGTTTAGCCTCTCGGCCTTTTGGGTTGAAACCTTGTTGTCAGTCAATTTTGCAGGGTATTGTCTGAGTCTATTCTTTGTTGGGGGGCTTGCGGATCACTATGGCCGTAAACCGATCATCCTGCTTGGTCTCATAGTTTTTATCCTTGGGAGCATCTTTTGTTTGGGGGCAACATCCTTTCAATTTCTGCTTATGGGTCGCTTTCTCCAAGGTGTAGGGATAGCGGCACCTGCGATCCTCAGCTTTGTAATTATCGCCGACACCTACCCCCTTAAAAAGCAGCAGTCCTTATTTGCCATACTCGATGGGTTATTGAACTTCGCGGCCGGTGCTGCGCCTGTCCTGGGGAGCTACATCACCCTCTATTTCCATTGGCAGGGTAACTTTATGACCCTTCTATTTTTAGGGCTGACCGCATTTGTGATGTCCATGCTTTTTATTCCTGCTCACAAACTGCCTGAGCATAAGACAACGCTATCTCTGCGTGGATATATCCCAATCTTACAATCAAAATCCCTGATGCTTTTGGTGATGCGTATCGTCTTTGGTTTTGTACCCTATTGGGTCTTCGTTGGAATGTCCCCTTTGTTATATATGGAAGATTTAGGGGTAAGCCTCGCACATTTTGGTTATTATCAAGGAGCATTGGCCTTTGTATTTGGGCTTGGGAGCATGCTCTTCGCCCTGATTGTCAATAGGTATGACCAGAAGAAAATACTATACGTTTCAGGTTACATTTTAATTGCGAGCTTAATGAGTATAGCTGTGGCCACTTTTCTAAATAGTTATTCCCCACTCTTTATTACGCTCGCCTTTCTTCCCTTTATTATAGCTGGGATTATCTCGAGTGCGATACTTCAGCCCCTATGTCTAAACTTTATGCCAGAAGCAAAAGGGCGGGTATCAGCCATTCTCCAAGGGGGGCGTCTAATCTTCGCTGCAATCAGCCTTCAGCTTGCTGGCTATTTTTACCAGGGCTCCTTTCGAAATATTGGGATTATTATCGCTGTCTTCATTCTTCTGACGATCATTACTCTATTCTCTGTTATTAATAATCGTGAGCTTATGGAGTTCTCACGGGAAGGATAAACTGTTAGGAGGGTTGAGACTGTCAAAAAATTGATCTTTATATCTTTTTTTGGTAATAAGCTGAGGATTAGGGGATAAAATTTTATCTCTTATTCGAGGTTTTTTTCTCCTAATGATTGGGCCTTCAATAGAAAAATACGCAGGAATTTTAATATTATGAAGAAACGTTATATCCATTTTATCAAAAGCATATTTCTCTTATTCATCATTTTTGCTATTTATCCTTGTCAGTCCCAGAAGCAGTCTCAATCGATAGAGTCCATTCACTCATTCAGCAAGGTTGACTTCAGTACGATAGAACCGAGTACCTTGGTCATTTTTGACGTGGATGAAACCCTCACTCAACCGACAGATACCTATCTGATCAATGAGCATAGCCCTCAAGCAGAAGCCTTTAAAAAGAAGTTATTTGGACAGCACCCGGAGATAAAAGATTGGAATGCTCTCGCAAGCATTATGCTTCAAGAAGCACCCCGTCCTTTGATTGAGCCAATAGTTGTTCAGAAATTTAAGGAACTGGAGGCACAAAAGATCCCGATGATTGTCTGTACAGGCATGAACATGGGACCTTATGGAAGCTTGTCCAGCCTCGAAGAATGGCGTTATGAACATCTTAAATCTTTTGGATTTCAGGGCTCTTATGAGGACCTGGTTTTCAAGATAAACGGGCACACTACCCGTCACTTTTTTAAAAGATGACATTTTTAGCCCTTTCCAAGAGTTTGAGGATGGTTTCTATGGTGTCATTTATGGAGCGAGCCGCGCATCTTTGAAAGTTAATCAGCCCTTGTTTGA
>JACDGE010000114.1 GCA_013815465.1 Alphaproteobacteria bacterium
TAGAGCTTAAAGCTATTTGTTCCTCTGTAAAGTGCTTCTTTTTCATAAAAAAATTCTCCTTATTTTCTATCTTATCTTAATGAGAATTTTCTCAATCTAATGGTCCTATTTACAGGGTCAAGACCAAACATATATAGAAAATGAGAAAGCTCTTCTTCAATAGGATTAAAAAGGAAGATTCAAATAATTGAGACGTATAAAGAAAGCCTTCACAATGTTCACACTCATAAGCGACAATGGCTAAAGGTTGCAACTGGTTCCCTTACAGTGGATAAGCTGATATATTTCCCCAACAAGTTCACTGAGTTTACGTCTTTGTGTTGCTCTTTGCGTGGGCAGTCGTTTTTCTAAATCTCCCGCAGCGCCTTCCACAATCCTTTTAAATCCTGATATCTTCACCCCATCTTTGTGAGTTGCTTCAGGATCCTTATATCACATCTTCATCTCTCCCTCAAAAACTGATGGGTGGTAAGGGGGGGGTGAAAAATATTTACAAAAAATACTTGACGAATAATTAAAATTGCTTTAATGATTTTAATCAGCTACTTTGTGGTTAACGTTGTTACAATTTATTTAAGAGGTTAAAAATGAAAAATATGAAATTTATCTTTGCGTTACTTTCTTTTTCTAGTATAATTAGTGTAGACGATGGGCAAGCGATGATGTTCGAATTAATAAAAGGTACTTCTCGTGTTGCTGTTAAAAAAAGGATACCTGCACAAATGATACAAAAAAGATCTTTAAGCACCCAAGGGTATAAGCCTATAGAACCTATAAAAGAAGATTTTCAATTTGATAACATTACTAAAGAAAAAATCAAATTTACAGATCAATCACATGAGCGATACCGTACTGAAGTAAGTGATTCATTATTTAAGGAAAAAATTGCAATTACTGTGCAAAAAGATGATCATACTCTTGTAGTGAACATAAAAAAAAAAGAGATGAAGTAGGTACAGGATCTTACCTCAATTATCAAAGCAACCCTGCTAATCATTCTGTAGTTAGTAGTCCGTTCCGGAAATTGGGGAGTGATGTTATAGATTCTATATTCGACAAAAGAATAGAAATTTTTGACTCTCATAAGTCTCCGTGGGTTATTAATGCTCAATTAATTGCTACTTTTCCTACTGGAGCAAGAAGTAGGGGAACTGCAACACTCATAAATAAAAATTGTTTAGTAACAGCAGGCCATTGTTTGTATGATAACGATGAAGGCGGTTACGCAACAAACGTTGAGCTTGTCTTCGGTCGATATGACAATCGATTTCTTATAAAAAGCATTTCTAATCAATTTATTGTACATCCTGAATATGTCAAGAATGATGAAAATTTTGACTTTTCCCTAATTAATTTAAAAGACGATATAGGAAATAAATTAGGATGGGCATCAATTAAAGTTTTTGATGACAAAGAATTAGATAAAAAAAGAGTCAATATTTCTGGTTATCCCGGTACTAAGGGATTTTTTAACACTCTTTTAGATCGGCCTTCATATAGAATGTATACGATGGAAGGAACGATTTTATCGGTTAAAAAGCATAAAATATATTATGATGTAGATACATCGGGAGGTCAAAGTGGATCCGCTGTTTGGGCTCTTGATCTTAATGGAATTCCGCAATGCTTAGCAATTCATACTACAGGTAAATCTTCAAGAGTTGAAGGAAATGGAGCTGTCAGAATGAACGAGGAAAATTTTAATATTTTAATGGATTGGGCTGATTTTTATCAAAAAAAGCAATAACCCTTAAATTTGAGTTTACCCCATGTCCGCCTTGTGGGGAAACTCAAAAATTTGCATTAAAAAACCTACATCCTAAAAAAAGAGAAAACAGAAAATATTCCCAGCTTTTCCTAAATTAAAAAATTAGGAGAGGCTATTAATAAATATCATTTTTTATAAATAACGTAATTTTTTGATGATTCGATTGTATCGAATGTATAAATTTTTGCATTTGAATCATGCGGATACTCTTGATTTCTGAGAGTTGTTTTAGCTGAAAAGAAGTTCTTACACCCCAAAGTTGGTCGTGTCCGTTTCTTGATAAACCGATGGTCTTCTTCTGCTATATTGCTAAGATATTTTATTTGTTTAATTCCAATTTTCTCATGCTCTCGAATATCTTTATTAAAAGAATCGAGGACTGCGTTGTTGGAACCGCTCTTATCCCTCGTGACCTTTTGAGGCCGTTCATTTTCCTTAAATGCTTTTCGGAAAGAGGCTTTTGCTGTACCAGCATTTCTTGTAGCTTTCAGAAAAAATCAACGGTATGACCGTGCTTGTTAAGAGCTAAGCGCAAAAGTTGGAGACGGGAGCTAGAAGTGGCTAAAGGATCCGGAGTGATGACCTTCAAACCGTCAGTAATTTGACACCCAAAATGAGCTTTGGCAACTGATTTTTTCCCACCTTTTTACAACACTCTTTTTTTTGCGGCCGAAAATAATTGACAATATATAAAATATACACTAAACATTTTGTTAAATATATTTTTATATAGGTATATGTTTAAATTTTAAGTTAAGGAGTATTACGCATGTTTAAATTTACACTAACAACCGCAGCGTCCGTTTTTTTGTTGATGTCAGGTGCAGCGGATCTTTTTGCGATGGAGCCCTTGGATGATGATCACTCTGCTGAGAAAACAAGCAACAAAATTTTTCCAGACTTGCCGAACGAAATGCAGTCTAGTATTATAGAAGACGCTGCTTTTAAGCAATGCTTGAATAATGAACTTCCAGTGAATCTGGCGCTTGTTTGCAAGACATGGCATGCAGAAACTCAATATCATATGGAGCCAGGAAAACTCTGCTATAAAGCATGGTATGGTATCTTTGGACATGAAGATATTTATGAAACCTTTTTGAAAGATGTTTTACTCTATAGGCCGATCCGAGATAGTGATGAGGGGATGATCACGTTAAAAATATCAGAGCTTAAGGATACTTTGCCCGAGGGAGAAACGTCCTACAAGTTACTCAAGAAGAATCCACTCGAGGGAACCTTTGATTTATCCGCCTGTGGAGACGAGGGAAAATATCTGGTCATATCAACCGGATATCGTAAGGGGATAAACCCGAAAAACAAAGACAAGACAGAGATCTGGATTGCTCCCCACTTTATGATTGAAAAGAAAATTGCTAACGCTCCACATCTTAACTGTATGATGGGGAATTGGGACAAAATTGCAGCCCCCGTAGGTGTGTTCTTCAATTGGGGGGACGATCCGAATGAATATTTTGATTACTGCCCGACGAAGTACCTAAATTTCATCTCTGAAAATAATTTATATGATGTGGGGCGGCTGCCGGCGCCCCCACCCGCCAGGGGGGGGGGCGTGTAGGGTGGGTGAGCGGTGGCGAGGTTTGTGTTTCACTTTTAAACCAAAATAAGGACTATGGAGCACAACCCAAGGTAGCAATCTTAGCGCCAGGTATCCAACATGAAGAAATACTCGGCAGCAGCACTTGAACACAGTCTTCAAATGCTGTTAATGACGAAAGTCCTCATTTCAGCAAAGCCACGCCCATTGACTGTCGGGCGCCAGGTTTATTGACCCGGGGGCGCGTCAACTTAATTGACCCACTTGGAGGATGTTAATAAAGCTCAGAGATACCTGTCAAGAGAGAAAATAAAAAACTTTAGCAGAATTATTTTGAGAGCCATTTGAGAAAGACGCTAATGGCGTCTTTTTCGCCATTAGCGTCTGGTAGCCAAACAATTCCGAATCGAGCGCCGGTCAAGAGTGAGCCCGGACTTGATCCGGGGTCATCCCTGGAGGAGACGCGAAGCAACGCTGAGCGCTCTTGACGGGCATAGCGAGGTCGGAATTACAAAACATATTAATTTATGAGCGAAGCGAATTAAGTTTCCTTTTTTGTATTCGTAACTTTTGGTCGCATTTTACGC
>JACDGE010000115.1 GCA_013815465.1 Alphaproteobacteria bacterium
CTTTGAGTAACTTACCCGTTCATCTTAAAAAGTTTTGGGAATATGCTCTCCAGACGAGTGAGGGCTCCGTATGGCGTATAGAAGGGGATACAAATGAGATCCTTCAAAAGCTGGAAACCATTTATCAAGAGATCTTGCTCATGCCCCGGGACATTGATAAGAAAATGGTGGACTGGTGTTTGATGGCCTCTCACAAAAGAGTCGAGGACATTGTGATTAATCAACATCGTAAGGCTTATGATCGGGCAGCCCTTGTAACGGCGGCATGTACCCAAGCCTTACAGGTTATTAATCCAGCAGAAGCCACCAAGTTTTTTTGGGAGATTCAAAGTAAATTTCCGCGCCATTCCTCATTTCAAGCTGAGTTAGGGCGGGTAAACATCGTGAAATAGGAAGTATAAGATGGGCAATCGACGCCAAATTGAACAACGAGTTATTCAAGCGGCAGAATCAGCCTTATACCGTCAACAGTATGTGAGTCCTCTCGACGTTCTATTAGGCATAGGCTCATTAAAGTTTACGGATATGCAAGACTGGAAAAAAGGGAGGGTCCCATATCTTGAAAGAGTTATTCAGGGCAGTCTGGGAAAAATAAGTTATGCAATGAAATGTTTCCGCAGCTGGGCGCATCAAAAGGGACTCAAGCCGAGCAAAACAGCCTACTTTGCAAAAATCAAAGGTCCCAAACGAGACTTGCAATTTAGTAAAAGTGGAGATCCAACGATCGAGAAAGCCTATCGAACCCATTATGTCTCTCCAATTCTTGCAGAGAAAAAGTAGGAAAAGCTCAAAAAAAAGTAGAAGATTAGAGTCAAACTTGTTGTTTTTAGACGAATAAATAACACGCAGCGCCATTAAACAAGAAAGGCTTCTTCCTGGGAGAGAAATTTTAATTGTGCACATCCTAAGCAAAAGAGCTATGAGTGTGAGGAAATTTAAGCAGAAAAAGGGTGGAAGGAATACGATTCCGCAATACCTTCCACCCCTTCTTCCCGGGCCACGAAACTAAGGTTATCCTCAAGTTTTGCCTCACCTCAAACGCTCTTATGGCTCGAGATACCACCACGCCATAAGACGACTCAACTGCCCATGGGGAGGCAAGGCCAGCTAAGCGTGTTTTTCCAAACCGTTCGGGTGAGATATTGAGGACGATAAGGGTTAACTTTCAAACCCTTACCTGTTCTCCTCATTGAGTTTTGTCCCATTCACTCTCTTACCATAGGTCAGAAAAACCCTTATCGTCGCTTGAGTTCTCGCAAGTTGATCTCTCAACGGGACGATAAGTCCGTGAAGGCAATGGATTTGGTAAAAAAAGGCTTGAGAAAAAATCTCGATGTAGAGTAGTCTTATGGCAGTCATTGTCAAACCTCGTAGTTTGGCTTTTGATTAGCAGGTTGGGATGTTGTTAGCATCTTACCCTGCGGCCCCCCACCGTGGGGGGCTTTTGACACTTTGGCATATGTTTTTTTGCCGCGTCAAGAGAAAAAATTTAGGCAAAATTTAGATTTTTTTCTGGCTACCTTCTTTGAACACGTGTTTTTGTTTAACCATCAACCCATACGACCAATCAATGCTAAGGATTGCATTGTTCTCTCGCTCAAGCCATGTTATTGGCTTTTCATAAATAAAGGTAAGCTATGATTGTGCGTTGAAGAAACGAGATTAAGCATTCCAACAAAGAAAAGTAATTCTGCAATCTACACTCCTGTGAATATAAATTATGATAAACTACAAGGGATTTATTGGCCACTTTTTCTTTGACGCAACAACTAATCGTTTCTGCGGAACTGTTGCAAATTCGCATGATTTGATTACATTTCAAGGAGCCTCTGTCGCGCAAACGCAGCAAGCATTTCGGGATGCTGTTGATCAACATATCGAATGGTGTAAAAAGTATGGTAAGAAATTTGAGGTGTTTTCCCCACAGGACAAGGGTGCCACCAAATAACGTTGGAAAAAATGATAATTTTTCTACTCACCCTATCAACTAGGGTGTGATATATTAGAGAGTTTTTAAAGCTCCCTCTTTTAATGAATAGGGTTTGCAAAAAATACTAATAACTTCTTGCAAAAAACAAGAAAAAAAGGTTATATTAAAGAGTAACATTTAAGAAAATAGAGCTGATTATGATTTCAAAATTCCTTGACCCTAAAAATGATGTCGCTTTTAAGAAGATCTTTGGCACGGAAAAGAACAAGGATATTCTTATCCATTTTCTTAATGATATGATTACGTTTAGGGAAAAATCTCCCATTCAGGATGTAACCTTTTTAAAAACGATCCAAGATCCTGAAGTTGCAGCTAAAAAGACAAGCATTGTTGATATTTTGTGTAAAGATGAAAAGGGCAATCAATACATCGTTGAAATGCAGGTTGCTAAAGAAAAAGGATTTGAAAAGCGGGCACAGTACTATGCCTGTAAGGCTTATGTCTCTCAAATGGTTAAAAAGGGGCAATATGAAGATCTGAAGGAAGTAATTTTCTTGGCGATGACGGACTTTGAGATGTTTCCAAACAGAAAAGGTTACAAGTCTGAGCATGTCATTCTTGACAAAGAAACACACGAGCATCACTTGAAGGATTTTTCCTTTACTTTTTTTGAGCTGCCTAAATTTCATAAAAATATGAATGAGCTTGAAAATGTTGAAGAAAGGTGGATGTATTTTTTTAAGCATGCGGAAGAGACCTCTGAGAAGGACCTGCACACAATTATTGGCTCCGATGAAGTCATTGAGAGAGCATACGAAGAACTCAATCGCTTTTCTTGGAATGAAACCGAGATGCGAACTTATGAACAAGCGGAAAAACACGAATGGGATCAGATCGCCATCATGGATCAGAAGTTTGATGAGGGGCTTGTTGTAGGGATCAAAAAGGGCATTGAAAAGGGAAGAGAAGAAGAAAGGGCAGCAGGAGAGAAAAAACGTCACACAGAAAGACAAGAAACAGCAAAAATTTTGCTTGCTCAAGGGGTGAGTATTGAAATAGTTGCTAGGGCAACTTCGCTTTCTAAGGAGGAAATCCAGAAGCTTCTTTCTTAAGACGTGTGCGGAATTTTTTGTCTTTTAACAATAACTTTTACATTTTTATGCTCGGGATAGTTGAGCAATGTTTTAAATCACTGTGTTTTGGTACGCGGTTAGGGGATAAAAAAAGTTATCCATAAAGAATTAAGATGGCAAAGAATAAGGAAGAAACACTATGTAAAAGTGTCAATATGGACTTTTTTTCTATTATAGAAGGTCTGTATCAGCAAATTGAAGCCTTAAAAGAAGAAAATGCTTAGCTTCGCTAAAAGAACAATCACCTAAAAGAGGGGATGGGATTAAATTTAACAAATTTCTCTCTTCCACCTTCTCTGATCTTTATCGAGCCAAGACGAATTGTCGTCGTAGTGGTCGTAAAACAGACGCTCACGAGTAAGAACTTTATAAAATTAATTGTTGAATTTTGCGCTAGTATGATATTTTACTTGTTTTTAGGAAAATTGAGGGGTATATATTTAGATAAGAGATTAATTAAAGAAGGAGAAAAAAATGAGAAGAATTTTTTTTGCTATATGTATGCTGGGCATGGGAAGCAGCTATGCTAACGCAGGACACACGGTAGAACTTAGATTTGACATAAATGATAATATTTATCGTCCTTTAGCTGTTAAATTGAAAGAAATTAGAGTTGATAAGGAAAAAATAACCGAAAGCACTTATCCGGAAAATTCCCACATTCCCTTTCGCCAACCGCTTGTTATTAAAATTGATGATCGTAAAAATGAAAACTATATTTCTCGAGGCAAATTATCTGATTTTGGCAATGGAGAGTTATCACAAGAGGACTATAATAAATTTTTTCAATACATT
>JACDGE010000033.1 GCA_013815465.1 Alphaproteobacteria bacterium
AGGAAGACTTCGATGAAAATATCTTAAATTACAATACAACCCCCAGAAAATCCTTGGGTTGGCTTACGCCCCTGGAGGCCTTTAATAAAAATTTACCACGTGTTGCACTTCAGACTTGAATGCGGCGCTGGCTCTTCTTATATTAGGCAATTATGCTTAATTGATGGAGAAAACGTTAGTTTTTATAATGGATATGATTTTAAGGGAGAAAGATTAGCCGTTAAGGCATCTCAATCATTGGAAGTATTTCCAAGAAGTCGAATGCTAAGTTCTAATTTCTTGATCCTTTATAATAGTAAAGGTGATGTATATATCTGCTCTGATACTGCAAAAAAAGCAGAAATTTTAATTAATACAGAGAATGAATTTCCCTATAAAGAGTTATGTAAAGCGGTATGCGTCAAAAAAAAACAATTCAGAATATAATATTAAAGAAGAAAAAGAAGTTTTATACAACAAAAGTAATGACTCATTAAGTGATCAGTTTAATTTCAAACAAGATCCCTCATACACCCCTGCATTTAAACAATACCACGATGGTCTTTTTATAAAAGCAGAAGGTAATTTGATTCAAACAGGAACTGTTAAAAGTAATACTACCTCTATAGATTGTCAGGCTGGTGCAAAACTTATATCTACAGGAAAAATTGAATCTGGAGTTTTCTCATTTAACCATAATGCCATAAAAGATCAACAAGGGGAAAACAAGGGAACCCTTCATTCTTCAGGATGGATGAACATCGATATTGAAAAAGACTTTGCCAATCATGGGCAGATATTGACTCAAAATCTGATGCTCAAGGCTCTTTCCTTTGACAATACTCAAAGTATTAAGTGGGGTAATCAGGCCATCATTGAAACGCAAGAGCAATCAAAAAATTTGGGAAAAATGGAAGGAGAGGCAGCTATTTGGCGAGCAGAGAATTTTGAAAATTTTGGCTTCATTTTAGCAAAGGATCTTGTGTTTGATATCCAGGGTAAGTGGAAAAATGCTCAAACAATCGAAACTCAAGGTAACATAAGCATACGCGCTTCGGAACTGGAACAACAAGGAAATTTGGATAGTGAAAATGCTCTAATGATTGTTGATAAATCAGCAAACTTACAAGGGATTACAAACCTATCAGGCTCTTTAGATCTTCAAGCTAAAGATCTTAGCCATTCAGGGCAAACAAAAGGAGAAAATATCAGCTGTTATATTAAAGATGAATTTTCTAATGCTGGACCCCTTGAAGCAGAAAAAGGATTGGCTATCTCAGCAGATAAACTGAATAATTCAAGTATATTAAAAGGAGAAGAAGTAAGTTTAAACACCAGCGAATTCAATAATCAAAAATCTGGAGTCATTAGTGCGACAAACGCGGTATTAAAGACTAAGACCCTTGATAATAGCGGGAATCTAAATATTGCCCAAAATGGGAGTATTCAAGGGAATTCATTATATAACAGCGGAACAATAGACGCTACAAACTTCTCTATAGAGGCAAGTAACATTTTTTATAATTCTGGTAATTTTAATATTATGGACAGTCTTTTAATTGACGCTTTCTATAATATTAATGCTGGTTACATAAGTGCAAAAGATGCCCTTCTGAAAGGGACGCTTGTGAGTAACTTATGGAGCTTAACAGCATCTAATTCTGTTTCTGTTGAATCTATTTTTTATTTAAATGCGGGATTTACATCTGCGCGCCATATTTCCGTAGACTCTTTGGTTGCCTTAAACACAGGCTTAATGGCTGGAGAAAATATTAGTATGAGAGGATTATTGGTTGCAAATGCTGGGGGACTACTGGGACGAAACGTAAGCATGAAAGGTATCCTTGTAGGCAACTTCGGTTTTGCTCTGGGTCAGAATGTTTCTATGACTGGTGTGGGATGCATGAATACAGGCTTAATGGGAGGCATGAATTGTTCAATGACAGGTCTTGAAGTCGATAACTATGGGATCATGGCAGGTAAAAACGTCCTTCTAGAACAGTTCACCTATGAGGGACTTGCGCGTGCTGCTGCTCAAGAAATGGGAATAACGCCAACGACACTTTTTCAAAAAGGTTGGGAAACAATAATGGGTAATGATTGGAATAGTTCTGAGAGTTCATTTGGAAATGTAAGTGACTACTTTGCTGCTGGACTGAGTCTATACAATGGAGATTATATAGGTTGTGTCTCGAAAATGACAGGCATTCGTTATGAAGACTTGCAACTTCTTGATGCAGTAGGTGAGTATTTTGGATATTTTGGTATCCCCTCTCAAATCGAAGCAGCTAAGAACTCTAAAATTGCGTTGGATGTTTTCTCATATTTAGAAACAGCTTATTCTAACTTTGAACAGTATACTTTATCTAGTGAAATTTCCCAACTTTCAAAGAAGTGGGAAGAACTTAATCAGCTTTTGAATAACCGTATGGGATGGAAAGTTAAGCAAGCAGGATATGTATATGGCCAAAATATTGTTGGAAGAGGCCAAAATATAGAACATTCAGGATCAACAACAGGATCTTCTCATGTTCAGTATATTGCTGATAAGGATTTATCACTCACAGGTACAATTAATGGCAATGCCAATGTCCAGGGAGGAGAGTCTCTTAATATTCATGACTTACAAGGTGAGGGGTCCTTAGAGGGGACAGCCCCAACAGTTGTTCTTTCGGGAGAGATTACAAGAAGTAATCCAACAGATTTTTTGCACCTTCATGCTAAAAACCTTAGCAATACAAGTAATATAAAAGCAGGAGATATCCAACTTAATGTCGAAGAAAATCTTGATAACTCTGGATCCCTTGGGTCAGAAAGTATTTTAGCCATTTCAGCGGATACGCTCAACAATTCAAACAAATTAGAAGGGAAAATAGTCAGTCTTAAAACAAGAGAGCTTAACAATGAAAAATCAGGCATTATTACAGGGAGAAAGTCACCAAATGCCTCAGAATCATCAGAAAATGCTGTGGTGCAAATTCAAGCAGAAGTAGCTCGTAATGATGGAACAATTACAACTGAGCAAGCAGTGTTAGAAATTAAAAGTTTTGATAATAGCGGCCATCTGAATATTTTGAACAATGGAAGTTTTCAGGGTAACTCACTGGTTAATACAGGAACAACAAAAGCCAGCAATTTTTCCATAGAATCAAGTCAGAGATTTTATAATACTGGAAGCTTGGATGTTCCAGGAAACCTTGTAATTGATGCTGGTTATAATACAAATTTTGGTGACATAACTGCAAAAAATGCCCATCTAGAAGGGGTTGTTGTGAGTAATTCAGGGGAGATTAAAACAACAAATTCTTTAGGGATAAAGGGGGAAGTTGTCCGAAATTTTGGAAGCGTGAATGGGGGTGAAAATTTAGAAATCATTGCGACTCAGCATTATGAGGATTCAGAACACTCTTTGAATTCTGCGGGCAAAACGAATATCCTCATCGCACCCAATAATCAGGGATTTAATGGGCATCTCACAGGAGGAGAAGTGGTGGTTGACTTGAAGGATATGCCTCTTAGAGCTCTTTTAAATCAAATAGAGGCACCTGTTATAAAAGCTAATTTACAGGAAGGTAACATCGTCCTTGAAGATGACCTAATTATTAAAAACAGCCTTCATCTTTGTGCAAATCGATTTGAAAATAAAGCTAAGCTTACAGCGAACAAAGATTTTATGCTCCATAGCCAAACCGACATCATCAATGATGGACCTATAAATATTCATGGGAATGGTTTTCTAGAGAGCGGCCAGACGTTTGCTAATTTTGACACAATAGAGGCTTCAGATCTCCATGTGAAAGGTCAGCACATTCTATTAGAAAGGCAGATTCAGCGACGTGCTATTAGAGGGGGATATGCGGATACTCTGCAAAAAGAAGTAGCTATGCGTGCCTCCTCAGGCAATTTAAAGGTAGAAGCAACAGATAGCTTGTATGGGCGCGGAGCCCAATTTGAAGCTACGGGGAACGTTACCCTGAGCTCTCAAGGCAGTCTCTATCTGGGTGCTCAACAGACGGCGCTAGAAATCACCCATTCAGGTAGGGATTCCTATTACCACCGCTATACTCTTAGAAATCACAAAACCCAAGTTACGGCTGGGCAGAAAACAGATATTCTCTCAGGAAAAGCCATGGCATTGGAGGGGACAGATGTTAATTCTGGCGGAGATATTAGCGTTAAGTCGGTAGCAAGTCTTGAGATCAAACCCGTTTATGATATCACTCAAGCAGAGCAGAGCGTTACCTCCAGAAGTGGCTTTTTTAGGAAGAAAAAGACAAGAAGTTCTCAACAATCCACCCAGACCGTTGTGCGTGATACTTTTAAATCGGATGGCAATATCCTTCTTCAATGCCAAGCTAATGTTCATATTCAAGCTTCTGAGATAGGGAGCAAAGGGTCTACAGAGATTCGGTCCCTTCAAGACAAGGTCTATCTAGAATCAGCAAAATCCAGTCATATGGTATCTATTCAAAAGCAAAGTAAAAGCCTTGTGTGGCAGAGTCAGGAACAGAAAGGAAATTATGATGAAAAGGTAGAACTGCCCCATATACGCGCTCAAGGAGGGGTGACAATCTCAGGGGCACGGGGGGTGGATGTGGATTATGTAGGAAATTTAGATATTCTCGAAAATGATCCCAATACAGCTTGGATAAAAGTTCTTCGTAAGGATCCCCAAGCCACTTGGCATCAGATTATGGAGGAACACAAAAAGTGGAACCAAAAAGTTCAAGGTCTCACTGGCCCAGCTGCGGCCCTGATTGCTCTTGCCATTGGGATAACAACCCAAGGGGTGGGAACAGGACTGATTTCTAGTCTTACAACCAATGGAACGATAGGGACAATGGCATCAGCAGGCTTTACATCCATGGTGTCCCAAGCCTCCATTTCCTTGATTAATAATCAGGGGAATCTTTCAAAGACATTCAAGGAACTAAGCTCATCTCAACAAATTCGCTCTTTTCCAACGTCAGTTATCAGTGCAGGGCTCACTCAGGGCCTTTCCAAGCAGCTAAATTTATCAACGCGTGCCACAACCTTCACCCAACATCTACAAAAGAATGTGGTGACTTCTGGAACATCCGCTGGCCTTTCCATATTGATTCACAAACAAGATGTAAAAGATGCTCTTTTACAAGCTGCAAAGAGCATTGGGGCCGGTACCCTTGGTGGCGTAATGGCTAACAACATCAGTACCGCTTATAGCGCTGGAGACCTAGATTGGGTCACGCATAAACTAGTCCATGGAGCTCTTGGCGCTTTTACGGGGGCCATTTTGGGAGATGATCCCAGAGCTGGTGCACTGGCAGGAGCTCTTGGAGGTATAGCTTCTGAAGTTATTGCAGATACCATGCTCAAAGGCGCAACAGAAAAGGCTTTAGAAAAAGCTCTTGAGAAGGCTGCAAGCGAAGGTAGACCTCTGGCATATAAAGATGTGCTGCAAGCTTTTGAAACTGAAGCGAATAAAGTTGCAAATATAGGTCGCATGGGAGCAGCCCTAGCCGCATTTTCTTTGAATCAAGATGTGAGTATAGCAACTTCAATAGCAACGAATGCAGTCGATAATAACTTTGTTCCCTTTGTAATGGTTGGATTATCCGTAGCCTCTGGCCTTTACAGTGGTTATGAAGTCTACAGTGCTTACAAAAAAGGAGGTGCAAAGGGTGCTTTAGAGGAGCTAGCTAAGCAAGGAGTTATTAATTTAGCGGGAGGCGCCATAGCAAAGCTTAGCACAAAGGCTGCATCAGCCACCTTAAAAGCTGTCCTAGATAAGAATCCTATGCTTTCCATGGTGTTTGGCAAAGCTAATAAAAAAATTGATCTACTAGGGACTAAAAAGAGCCATACTCTACCTAAGGAAAAGCTTATCAGCAATGATGTACTAACGGCCCCTAAAACAGGGAGTGGGTTAAAAAATGATCTTGTTAAACCCATTATTAACAATGAAGGAAAGATGATTCAAGAATTTCCCATGACCGCTAAGTCTCATGGGTTTCCAGATATTATAGATAATTATGCAGGACAAGCGAGTAAATTTGATTTGGAGCGTGGCGCTAAATTATATCAGCTTGAAGGAAGTTATAATGGTAAAGTGGGGAGGTTTGAGTGGATAATCCAAGACTCAAAAGTAACTCATCGTATGTTCATAGAAAATGGAAAAATTAATGGAAAGTCAATTCAAAAGTAGCTTTATTGAGCGTCTGCAAGCTAAAAACATCCCCGTAACGTGGACCTTTCTTTTAATGGGACTCATGGGGCCTGGTATCTTACCAAGTCAGCTAAGTTGCGATGAAATCGTGCATTATGTGTTAAATAAATCAATAGAGGGGCCTAGCAACAGATTTATTGAAAATATAGCCTATTCTAGAATCGATGAAAGACAATTGATTGAATATAATTTAAGGCTTTTATCGGAACAAGAAAATCAGGAAACCAAATTATCAGATTTAAAAAAATGGGAACTGTTGCTACTAGAAGACCATTTTGAGAATTTATCAGAAGATCCTATTAAAGGATTAACAGACCTAACAAGTTTTTGGAGTCAATTTGATTTTCCAACGGACTCTCCCCACGAAATCCAAGGGCGTGGTAACAATATATCTCCAAAAAATTACTATACAAGAGAGTATTATCAAGAACTTATAAAAAAACATAAACAGTGGATGGAACAAACAGAGAAACAGCTTATATGAAAAAAATAGAACAGCAAAAAAATTTTATAACATGAAGGAGTTTTGAAAATGGTAAATTATACAAATATTTTAACGACAACTGCGATAATATTAGCACTGCCAACAACAGCTTTTGCAATGCAAGAAAGTAAGGAAGAATTTAGAGATAGCACTATGCAGTCAGGGAGTTTTTGTCAAAAAACCGATGATGACAAATATGAAAATAATTTTTCTACAGGGGCTTTTAAAAGTTCAATTGTTAGGGAGTCTCAAAAATCATATGAATATGAACGAGATTTCTTAGAGAGTTCTGTCATAAATAATGATTATAGGGTTCAGCCAGCATGCTCCCGTCTCACAAGTACTTATCCTCATGAAACTTTTCTATCTAATTCTTGTGTATTGCTAGAAAGAAAAGAAGATTATATCTCTCCCAATAGATTGCTAAAAACACTAAATAAAGATAGCTCTTCTTCGTATACATTAGGCTATATTATAAGAGCAGAAGATGAAGCTAAATGTCTATCAAATTTTAACCTTAACTCTGAGTTCAAATCTATGAGAATTCAGAATTCTTGGGTTTGTAAGCCACCTTCCCCTCCTAAGGACCGATTCTTGTGTATTGATAAATTCCCTAAGCTTTCCTTATATGGCGATAGGTCTATAAGTGGTGGTAGTGGTAATGCTGGTGGAGATGATGATACAAACTTAATACATTTTCTTACAAGCGACACCAAAGAGAATCTTTTAAGCATAAAAAATATAGATTTACGCTTGAACCCTAGGCACGATTATCACATTCTTGACAGGATAGCATATATATTATCTCCTAAGTCCTTTGAAAATGTTCCTCCTAACTTTTTAAGTTGTATAGAAAAAATTTCCCCTAAATTCGAAGAAGATAAGATACAATCTTATAAATCTCATAAATGGTCTTATAAACAGTTTTTCCCCTATTTCTCTTTATTTACAAATTTTCCTATAATAAATGCATATGAAGAAAAAGAAAAGCAAAATTCAGAACCTTTTAATTTAATCCATTTTCCTGACGATATATTTCTTTCAATTTTTTCATGGTTGAAAAATGATGATTATATGCTGATTGCTCAAGTTTCAAGAAAACTACATAACTTAGTTCACAACCCATCTATAGCGCTTAGACATCTAGAATCATTAGCCAAAAACCCAGCACTTGTAGGCATTAACATCCAAAATATTGAAGAGAAATTTAAAAAGCTGCCTAAACACACATATTTGAAAGATGATGCATTAATTGCGATATCTTTTGAAAAAGAATTTGAACAAGATATTAAGAATCTTTGGAAAATTGTTAAATTTCATTATGAAATTTTAAGGAAGAAACCAGATTTAAGAGCAAAACTGGGCCCCTCAAGACTAGAAATATTAGATGATAAAGAGCCTCTCAGCACACTAGCGTTACCTTACGCACCCGTAGACCCAGACTTATTACTCGCGCAATGGAAAATAACTTTCGATAACGAATGGAACAAACTGGGGTATAGGCCAAACTTCAATACCTCAACCTCTTCACAAGCAAAAGATTCTGAAGGAGCGTTAACCGAACCTTTTATTTTAAGTGATTTCTCCGGCGATATTCTCCTTACAATTCTTTCATGCTTAACAAACGATGCTTATATGGATATTGGTCAGGTTTCTAAGAAATTTAATAAGTTAACTCATGACCCATATGTAGCTTTTTCACATATGCAATCGTTAGCCAAAAACCCAGCACTTGTAGGCATTAACATCCAAAAAATTGAAGAGCAATTTAAAAAGTTACCTAAGGGCAGATTTCTTAAAATTTTCGAAAAGTTAATCGTCGAAGAATTTGAAAAAAAATTTGAAAAAGATATTAATAATCTTTGGAAAATTTTTAAATTGCATTATGAAATTTTAAGAAAGAAGCAGAATTTAATAGAAAGGCTGGAACTCTCAAGATCAGATATATTATATGATAAAGAGCCTCTTGGCACATTGGTGTATATCTGCATGCTATCCCCTGAATCTTTCCCGGATATTCATCCTAATTTTTTAAATTGTATAAAAGAAATTTCTCCTAAATTGGAAGAAGATAAAATAAAATCTTATAAATATGGTTTTTGGATGACAATTCCATCACTTGAGACTCCCCACCTTCAACTTGAGTCAATTTTACCTAAAAAAGAAGGATTTCATTATGAAATTTTAAGAAAGAAGCCTGCTTTAATAGAAAGGCTGGAGCTCTCAAGATCAGAAATATTATATGATAAAGGGCCTCTTGGCACACTAGTAATACCTTATGAGCCTCTTTATTCGCCTGTAGACCCAGATTCATTATATGCGCAGTGGAAAATGAATTTCGATCAGGAATGGAACAAATTAGGAGATAAACCAAACTTAAATATCTCAATCTCTTCACAAACAAAAAATTCTGAAGGAATATTAGCGGCGCCTTTTATTTTAAGTGATTTCTCTGGTAATATTCTTCTTACAATTCTTTCATGGTTGCGAACCGATTCTTATATGGATCTTGGTCAAGTTTCTAAGAAATTTAATAAGTTAACACACGATCCATATGTCGCTTTTACACACTTGAAATCATTAGCTCAAAATCCAGCACTTGCAGACATTAACACCCAAACAATTGAAGAGAAATTTAAAGAATTACCTGAAGGCCCCTTTCTTAAAAAAGCAGAAAAATCAATCGTTGAAAACTTTGAAAATAAATTCGAACAAAATGTTAAGAAGCTGTGGAAAATTTTTAAATTTCATTATGAAATTTTAAGAATGAAGCAGAATTTAATAGAAAGGCTGGAGCTCTCAAGATCAGATATATATGATAAAGGGCCTCTTGGCACATTGGCGTATATCTGCATGCTATCCCCTGAATCTTTCCCGAATATTCATCCTAATTTTTTAAATTGTATAAAAGAAATCACTCCTAAATTGGAAGAAGATAAAATAAAATCTTATAAATATGGCCTTTGGAGGACAATTCCATCACTTGAGACTCCCCACCTTCAACTTGAATCAATTTTACCTAAAAAAGAAGGACCTCAAGAAGAAGACAAAACCAAAGATTTTTCTCACAATGGGTGAGTGGAAATTCGTGAGAGAGGGAAATCATTACTTCGTGCAATCAAATGGATGGCAACACCTCTGGGTTTGTAAATGTGCACTAAAGTTACAGACTCATTATTGTTAAATCGCGTGCAAAAGTTACCCCCCCTTGAGGGTAAGCATTGGAAAATCGAGTAGGAGGGGCCTCACGACCCCGTTCTCTCACACCACCGTACAAGCGATGTCGCATACGGCGGTTTCAGTTAAACTTTTACCAGAGCAATTTTCTGCAGAAGGTTTATAAGTCCCTGCGCCGTAAACCAATCATTGTCCATCGCATGATGTACACTGTTAACAGAGGTGAATGCCATAACCCCTATGGAGCAGAGCTTATAGGAGAAGGGGAGTATGAAATTCAAAGGGAAGATGGAAGTACTACAACTTTGGCGCGTGCATGGCGTGCTGTCATTCCTAGAGGAAATTTGTTTTAAAAACACTGAGCCTAAAATTTCCTATCTCCGAGGCAAGCCGCCGGCGTATTACGGGAATTTTTCCTTCGGACCGGACTGCTTAACTGAAGCACCCGCCACAAGTGGCAGGGAATATAACCCGAAGAGATTTAAATTAACCCGAGTTGCGTTTAAGAGATAAGATTTGTAATGGAGTGTAGAGAAGGCTTATCTGTTCTAAGTTGATAGTGAATAAGGCCAGCAAAAAGATGAGCGAACGCGTTAATTGGACATCGATGCCGATGGTGTATTAAGGTGTCTAGGGATTTGAGAGAGGAAAAGATTGTCTCAACAAATGAGCGACGCATAAGCATTAGCTTATCCTGCATTGGCATAAGACAATTTTTCATATTTTTCTTAATTTTTGTAATAAGCGTCACCCCTCCCTGAAAGAGGTCATGAAAGAGATTTTTTGAGAGATACCCCTTATCTCCAATAAGCTTAGCGGTTATTCCCTTAACCATATCTGGAACAGGTTTTCTATCGTTGACATTACCAGGAGTAACGACAAGACGAACGATTTCACCCTTCGTATTAAAGATGACGTGGAGCTTCATTCCGAAGAACCACCCGGTTGACGTTTTGCCTTTAAGCGCCAATCCTTTAAAAGTCTTGTGTCTTTTTTCTCGCAAGTTATGGCAAACAGCCATAGGAGTAGAATCGATAAAAAGGTATTCCGTTACTTCCCCTTCAAGACTTTTTAATAAACACACAAGAGCTGGAAAGGCTCTTTTGATCAATTTGACAAAACGAGCATAATGAACCAGCCCCGGAAATAATTGCTGATGTACTCTGAAAGCCTGAATATAAAAGTACTTAAAGCAGGACATTCCTGATTGGTGATAAGCGATGAGGATGGTAAGGATTTCGGATAGATGAAGATGGCAATTTCGGTTCCGTTTTATTTTTCTGTCAGAAATTAATTGCTTTCTATACCAAGGATCAAACGCCTTAGAAAAATCATCGACAAGGCAGCATAAGGTATCGTAACTCAATTCATTGAGGTATCTCCTTTCTTCTTAACAAAATAGAGAATACCTCAACAATTACAGCCTGTTAAATACTTCCCTTAAACGCAACTCGGGTTAAATTAGTTTAAAGTTCTTCCAATCGAAATTTGGTCTGATCTCTTCTTTTTTTACTTTCCCTCTCGTTGCTTTCTCAATCCTCATGCAGTTAAGAGGAGTTGGAACCGTTTTTCCATGGGCCCACTTAAAGACACTCGTATAATTTGCGCCGATAGCGATTGCAAGTTTTGATAAGGAACCACAGATATCGGCGGCTTTTTTAATGGCCTCTACATCGTGCATATCTCTTGAAGGCATGGGTTAGTGTCTCACTCTATTGTTTAAGCAATATACTTAACAATAGGCTTGATTTCCTGGATGTGCAATGAGAATCTTAGAAGACTATTGACATATATATTGATAAAGCTATATACTTATCCATATGCTAAACAAAGAAAGGTAGCAACAAATGCACACAAAATCAGTCAAAACTTATCGGCTCATTAAGGCGTTTACAGATGAATGCTTGGACAAAAGAACAAATGCCTACAGAAGCTTAAAGAACGCGAGCAATCTGTGCCGGCAGTCCATTGAAAAGGTTTTAGGTGAAAATCCAGCGCTAAAAAAACTTATAGATGCTGATGAGGAACAAGGTGCGTGGATTAAAGAACTCATTATTAACTATACTCTTTTGAAAATGCAGCATCATGCAATTTTATGGGAAATTGATGATCATAAACCCACACTTAAAGAGCCTTTAGAAGATAAAAAACTATATTTTTAATAATCTTAAAGATATTGTAATTGTTAATCGTGTCAATTGAAGAAAATCTCCCTCCTCCTCACATAGAAAAATCCATCTCACGGACTTTCTCATGCACCTCTTGATGAACGGGTTTTTCTTGGACCGGAGGTTTTGCACGGGATTGAGATTGAGCATAATCCTGGGCTGCATGAGGGAAGTCACGGAATTCAGAAAGGTCTTTGCTTGAGGCGGACCAGTCTCTCAAACGCAGATCCCCATCTCTCCTTCGAAGGTATTCGATGTTGTGGGTGCCGATAGAGGGGTCATACCCTTGTTTATCAAGCTCTCTCGATATTTGAGCCATGGCAGACATTTGTTCTGCTGTGGGCTTTTGGCCGTGGATTTCCATATATCTGGTGATATCTTTGGCACAAAAGGTGGCGGCGCTTTCGGAGAGTCTTTGCTTGGTGGCTAATTTTTCCGCAAGAACCGTTGTTGAGGTCCTATTCTGTTTTATTTCTTCTTTTGCAAGGTCAGGAATCGTTGGGGAGGGATTAAATCCGTCGGGTTTCAAATCCTCGGGTTTCAAGCCCCTTTGTTTGGCTTCAAGGTACATCCTCCCCTCAACGGAGGCTTGCCGTTCGGCGATCATGTGGGCGATCAGCTCGTCCTTTTCTTGCTTGTAGCTGTTGACCTTTTTCCACCCTGCAATAAGGTCATCGCGAATTTCAGGAACGCGATCCAGCTCGTATTTGGCGCGTTGCAAAAACTGCTCGGTTTGTTTTTCCGATGCGCGGGTGCCCTTTAGTGTATGGGCATGGAAGATGAAGGTTGCGGCCTTTTCAGCTTGCCGGTCAATTTCCTTGATGAGGTCTGGAGTGAGATCGCGCCGTTCCTCGCCCAGTTCAATATAAAGCTTTCGGGAGCATTGCTGGGTGAGGTCTTTGAAGACCATTTCCCCAGTTGGTGAGACTGTCTTTTGCTTGGGTTTAGCTTGATCTAAAGAAGTAACTTTCTCCACAGGCTTCTGAGGAGGTGTTCTTACGCTGTTTTCAACATTGTTCTTATCAACAGCTCCGTTCTCAACAGTTCTGCTTTCAACGGCTCCCTTCTCAACGGTTTTCTTCTCAAAGGCGGTTTTATCAAGCATTGAGGGCTTAAGCGTTGTGGTTTGTAAAATAGCCTCTCTCTCATATGGCACGATTTTAATGAGGTCTTTTGGAAGGTTACCTTTGATAGAGTTACCCTCAAGAAGGCTTCGTTCAAGAATTTCTCTAACCCCCTGTGGTCCTTGGGTTTTGAGAACATCATTAAAGTCCTCATTCAGTTTATCTGGCTTAATGACAGTGACAGCCAGTCCTTGTGCTTTAAGAGCAAGAACAGACTTCTCCAAGCTTTGAGCCGTGGGTGAGTCAGGTGCATCATGATCGGCACAAATAATAATGGGCGTGTTGAGAGATTCAGGAACGATTCGCTTAATATTTGAAATCCCCAGGCTGGCCTTGATGGTTCCCTGAACCCCGGCTGACCTTAAACTTAAGGCCGTCTCTATTCCTTCAGCTACAAAGAGGATGGTTGATCCTTTGTCTTCTTGAATTGTGACGGTTGACCCCTTCAAAACGCCAAAGGAGCGCTTTGCCACAGGAATATCCGCTTTGTGTGCAGTATTTGCACTGAGAAACGTTAGTTGCACAGCCCTGATTTCGCCCTCTGGAGACCTTGCTCCTGCCATAAGACAGGGAAAGGACCACTTGGAATTCGAATCCGTAAAAAAGGGCAAATAGCGAAGGTCATCGGACAAGGGCCCCTCTATTTTGCGATGCTCTCTCAAATACCGTTCCGCAAGCGTTCCTTGAAGGGGGCGTCCCTTATCCCACAATGTTTGGGCTCGATCTATTCTGACTTTTTCTTCTTCATTAAGGCCCCCATCTTCTCTTTCAGGCGCCTTGGATATTGGGTAGGCATTTTCTGTATGAGATAGCTCCGTCCGGGACAAGCTTGCTTGGGACAAGCTCGTTCGGAATAATTCCGCTTGGGACAAGCTCGCCTGGGATAATCCCGCCCAACTTGCTCCATATTCCACAGCTTCCTTAAACCCAAGCCCTTTGAGCTTGGTGAGCATATGAAGAGGCCCCCCAGCCATGTCACTGTTCTTGTGATCAATCCAGGCCCCTGTTTTGAGATTCACTGCAATATGACCATTCTTCCCATAACGACGCTCAGTGCTCGAGGAAGACGCTGAATTGTAGGGTTCTCCTATGGAAGAGAAAATATCATCTGCAAATGAAGTCATGTTTTGTTTGAGGGCAACTTCTACGACTTTTGCATCCATAGCTTTCGAGACTGCTCTTGCGCCTGATGGCGAGTAAGCTTTTTCCTCAAAGCCGGAATGGGTATGTTCAGGTATTGAAACCTCTGGAGAGAGGGGAGTTCCCATTTTCTTCTGAAACAATTCCTCAGCCCGGACTTCCTCGCGAACACTCATCTGAGAGTTCTCTGGGATTGCCCTGATTTCCTTTTCTTTATGGGATCCCAGGAAATGATCCGCAACCTGCCAGAAGACCTTTTTGGAAACGGCACCCATGGCTTCCAGCTCGTTTGAGACACGCTCGAATATCTTTGTGATCAAGCGATCGTCTTGTTGCATCAGTTTGTTCAAAGAGTCTGCATCTAAATAGTCGCCGGGAGAGAGCTTCTCTCCCGATTTAGACAGGGCCTCAGGCAGTTTTTCTGGCCGCCAAAAGTCCAGAGAGCTTCCAAAAACCTGCACATCCTCTCGATGACGGGTCATGGCAACGTAAGCCAGGTTTTGGGTCATCTCGAAGGACGCCAACAGGTAGGTCCGGTCCACGGTCGTTCCTTGAGACTTGTGGATCGTGATGGCCCAGCCCTGATCAAAATAAGGATTGAGATTAGGTGCAAACGAAATCTCTTTGCCCTCGTCCAGCGTAACCTTCATCTTTTGGCGATTTAAGTCCGTAATCGTCCCCATGGTGCCATTTTTAACGCCCAGACTTTTCGTGTTTTGTGTAAATACAATACGATCGCCTTTGGAAAAGTTCTTTTCTTGCCTGATGATGTACTCCCTCTCAAAGTCATCCTCGACCCGTTTGGCAATATTGTAGCTGAACTCCTCTCTTGCGATATGGCCTGATTCTTTCAAAAGGCTCCGTGCTGAGCGATTCAAATCATTCGTATCCCGATTGCTAAAAGAAAGCATGATGGCGCTCTTCTCAGGCGCAACCTTAAATCCCGTATGCCACGCCTGGGTGAGGGCAGTCCTGGCGTCTTGGCGTACATGGATGGATTGCCTGGTCTTTTCAAGACCAACCAAAGAGTCTAAGCCACACTTTTTAAGCAGCTCCAGGACTTGTTGCTCTTGGGCCGTTTTATCCTGCTTTTTATTCACAAAAAGGTTCGCCAACCTTAACGGATCAAGGGAACGCGCCTCCAGCAGGGACCGATAGGCCTCGCCCTCTTTGAGAATTTGCGCTGCTGAAGATTTCTGTATACCCTTCCATTCCATATAGCACCCAAAGTCCTGGTGCTGCTTTGCGAGAGCATAGGCACTTCCCTCAGGATTCGTCTTATTAATATCCCGCATCATCTCCCGATAAATAAGGGAGGACGTCCGACTTGAAACTTCATAGAGTTTAAGAACGCCTTCACGATCACCGCGATCAAGGGCCTCATGGAGTGTAGGAAGACTCTCCTCCACAATATGGACATGACCCTTGTCCATATACTTCTGAATAGCAGCTTGGGTATCTTGGCTTCCAAAGAGAACGGTCGCTTCTCGTTGCCACTCTTGGTTCTGCCTCAGAACTGTGTTGAGCTCCGACTTTCCGAGCCGAATTGTGAGAAGACGAAAGGCAGGGCCAGCCTCCACTGGCTGAAGCTGAGCCCCATCTCCCACAACGATCAGCTTAACACCGAGTTGTTTTACAGCCCCCAACAGCTGCTCAAACCGCTCCATATCCACCATGCCCGCCTCATCCAGGACGAGCACACTGTTGCGACTATACTGGCAGCGTCCTTCCTCAAATTCCTTCAGAAACTTATGCAAGGTGTTTGAGGGGATGCCCCCCTGTTCAAGGTTCTGAGCCGCTTTACCCGTGGGCGCCAACCCATAAACCCCATAGCCTTCGGCCTTCCAGATGTCCTGGCACACACCAAGGGCAGTTGTTTTGCCAGCGCCCGCAATGCCGACCACGCATTTCAGCTGGCCCTCATCAACCAAATGATAAACTGCCCTTTTTTGATCGTGTGAGAGCCCCCCAAAGTCTTTTAGCGCCTCATCAGCTTTCGAAATGGTCTGGGGGATTGTGTGCTCTTTCACCCCATGAGACTTTGTCTTTCCAAGCGCATCTGCATTCTCCACAAGGGACTTTTCAGCTTTGAGCGTGGTACGGGTTGTGAAAATGTCATGCCTCTCCGGATCCGCCTTTAACAGCAGCAGCTCATTGGAATTTTTAAGCTTGGCCTCCAGCTTTTGAAAGAGGGGCAGCTCATCAACATAGCGATGGAGGACCTTCTGAACATCTGCCCACATGAAGGTGGAATGATGCTTGGAGACAATATCCAAAACCACATCAGGCTTCCGCATAATCCTGTAAAGGTTGCGGAGCTGAGTGTCGTGAAAGTCTTGGGCCTTGTCTGTGACAAATGAGTCTGGCTTATTTTCAGGATTGCCCCTTCTTTCCATTTCCAAAACCCCTTTTCCCATTTTGGGCTGGGGCTCGATCTCAATGCCTCGGTCTTTGTGAGAGCGATGATCGACACGAACATCATGACCATTCAGCTTGAGATGAAAGTTTGAGTACTCCTGCCACTGAGCGCGTAACTCGAGAAGGAGTTCTTTCTTGTTCCAGGCTTCTTCTTTTTTGGGATTCATGCCGGCTTCATCCAACCGTCTTGTGGTTACCAGAACGTGGCAGTGAAGATTTTCTTGGGGATAATCCCCTTCACCCGTTTTCTTCTCCGTATCACAATGGAAATTGAGCTGAGCGGCCATTCCTCGCGAGCAAAGTTGATCTTCCACAAACTCTCGCGCGAGAGCCATGTTTTGTTCCTTTGTAAGCTCTCGATGGAGGGCAAATTCAAACTCACGCCAGACTTGAGAGTCGACTCTTTTCTCAGCCGATTCGACAATATCGACAAAAGCCTGAACGCCCTTTTGCCGATCCTCAAGCATGAGTTTTTGAATCTCAACAAACCATGCAGGCGCATCCTTTGGAAGAAGCAATTCAACATGCTCCACATCCTTAGATCGATTATCGAAGCTCTGGCCCGTTTGCTCATCGTAAAGTTTACAACCCGAGCGATAGGCTGCGGCACTCACCGTATTCCGGCTGCTTCGTGAAATTATTTTTGCGCAGAAATGGTACAGCGCCATGAGATAAACCCTCAAACTTGGTCTAAGGCGCTTGCGCCGAAGAGCGGTTGACGAAGGCAACATATAAGCGCGCATGGAAACTTTTTAGCAAAGCTCCAAGACGGACTTAGATAGCTGGCGCTATCATTTTTTATCTCTGGGTTTTTCTACGGGGTTACCGCTGGGTTTATTTATAGTATCGGTTTATTGCCTTGAAGGAGAATAGCAAATCTGCTATCTTATGTCATCAATAAAAAACATAAAGAGGGAGCTCGTCTGATGGATAAACTGATTCATATTAATGAGAGAAGTGATCGTTTGAAGAAGCAGCGCGAGAAGATGCGAACTCAACAGGCCATCCTCTTCATGCGAGATACCCAGAAAATATTTGAAGACGACTTTGTACCCGATATAGCCCTGGGCATACTTTCTGAAATGTGGGGCGCCGCATCTGAAAAGCAAAAGGAGGAATGGAAGAAACGTGGAACTTCCCAAAAAAGGTCAAAGCTCATGACAGAAAGTGCATTATAAGGTTTTTTCTTGAAGGATGCTTGGAGAAGTGGTTTTATAATTCAAGCAATGAGGACACTGTACAGCGCGAAAGATTTCAATGAAACAAAATCAAAAAATGCCTTTAAGGGTTTTTAGAGAAGAATATACCAAAATATTGGACGCGAGTTCTGCAGACGAGCTAAGGGCTATATTGATTGGAATGGCGAATAAGGTTGAT
>JACDGE010000116.1 GCA_013815465.1 Alphaproteobacteria bacterium
TCCTAGGGGTGTTACAGCTGTAGCGGCGGTAGCGGCGAAAGCAGTTGTCACCAATGCAAATTTGCAAATTAGCAGCGCACAAGCACCCGCCCCTGCGAGACCAAAGGCTACATTAGCTTTTGTGCCTTTACTACTCGCTTCATTCAGCACTTCCTGACGAGTTTGATCTACGTATTTTACCCTTGTTTGAGAACTTCCTTTCATTTTCTTTGCCATGGGCCCAGCAGTTTCTGCTGATAGTACTGTCATTTGGATATTACTTTTATCACCTGATAAAGCACTCATAATAATCTCCTTGGAGCTATTTTTTAAACTTTATAAGTTTTTTAATGAAAGTTCTATTTCCTCAAAAGTCTTTGAGTTTTCCATATGATCCGCTTCTAATTGGCTTTTTGCATTTTCAAGTAGAATTTTAGCTTTTTCTTTGCGGTCTGTAGATACAAAAAAATCTGCGGCAAAAAGAGTAATGTAGTGGTCAAAGGGTAGGAGCTCGCCTGCAAGTTGGTAGATATATTCAACAACCTCCATATGGCCTTGCTCTTCTTCACATATGGCCCATCCAACCCACCCGCTACTAAAGCCCGGATTAATTTTCAATATAAAACGATACATACAGCTCGCCTCACCATATAGGCGTCGAATAAGCCTGGCTTTAGCCAATTCCTCAAGAAATTTGAAATCGTCAATAGTAATTCGATCTTCCTCAGTAATACGATCTACCTCATCCTTTATTTCATCCTTTATCTCATCCTTTTCCTTAAAATTGTTTAATTGCGCAATTTTGGCAAATATTTCTCTTAAACGAGGTTGATCTTTGGGGCCGCACTCCGCAAAATAAAATTCGATAGCAAGTTGTATATCTCGCTGTAAAAGCTCCATAGTAGCGTTTATCTTCATATTTTGTTCGCGGTCTATATCTTTAATCGACTTAAGTGGAGAAGGTAGAGGAGGTGTGAAAATTTCATGAAGCGTCTGATTAAGAAAATCCCACTCTTCCTTCAATTCATCATTAATTAATGCTACATCTTCTTTTGAGTATTTTTGTGCTTGTTTCATTTTACCTCACTTTGAAGTGTATTAATGTTTAGACTAATATCTGGCATATATATTAATTATATTAATAATTTTGTTTAGTGTAAATTTTTTATTTGATTTTTTTATTAAATTTTTACTTTTTTGCAGCGTTATTATTTAATATTTTTTTCAATTTTGCCCATATTGCTATTAGCGAGAATTTTAAATCATGGGAAATGGTGGGAGCCTTTACTGACAGGGAAATATCTTATGCTGTGATTTCAGTGCGAAATATAGATATAGGTTAGCAAAAAAATGGCAGCAAAGCACCACCTCAGATATTTCATGTCAGCTCTACCAGTAAAGGGGCGGGATTAGGCTGGTGTAAATTTTTTCAAGCGTTTTTTTTGTCATGCTTGAATTGTGGAAAGGAGGGCGAGACGCACAGGCTACCTTGGCTAGGCCGCTCACACCATGAGGGTAAGGGACTGGATTTCCAGCCCCTCCCCGTTACCGCAATAGAGTTAATTCTCTATATTTACCGGCGAGCATCTTTCTAGCACCGGGCGGTCCCAATATATTTACCCCTTGAGTAGGGGAATAATCTCAGCAATGCAATCTTGCTCTATATAAGCTAACGCAGTTTAGGAGGTTCATTTTCTTAATGTACTTGTTCGTTATACGACAATTATCTGTATGCCATATTCGTTTGTATTTCATACACCGAATACGCTTTCGGATCCATTTATCCAGCGCACGAAATGTAGTTTTCATTGTGCTGAAAGTTGTTCCGAAATAATTTACCGTACCGCGAATCACCCGATTTAGTTTCTCAATAACCTCTTTCTCTAGGTTGTGAGATCTCGTTGTTATTTCTCTGATGCTATCTTTAAATTTCTCCATAGATTTAGCTCTCATTTTGATTGATCTATTCTTGATTGTGAAACCTAAGAAATCAAATCCTTGTGAAAAGTGCCGTATTTTGGTCTTTTCGGGACTGTCTTCTAGTTCCATATCTTTTAGAAAGGACCTAACTAAATCTAGCGCTCTTTCCGCTTCAAGCTCCGTTTTGCAGAGTATAACAAAATCATCTGCATAACGCACAAAGTGTAACCCTTGTTCTTCCAAAAACCAATCTAGATGGTTTAAGGCAATGTTTGAAAGTAACGGTGAAATTACACCACCTTGAGGTGTCCCTTTAAGTGTTGGTTTAAGCTCACCTTCTTCCATAACGCCTGATTTGAGAAATTTGTTGATTAGCTTCAAGATATTTCCGTCCGAAATCCTGGCTGAAATTGACTCCATGATAAGGTAGTGAGGTATGTTATCAAAGAAACCTTTGATGTCTACATCCACTACATATCTAAGACTTTGTCCAGCGTACTGCAGTAATCGCTCAACAGCTTGGTGACGATTTCTACCATTCCTGAATCCAAAGGAATTGTTGTGAAATCGGCTCTCAAATGTAGGGTTGATCAGGCGGCGTATGACCTCCTGGGCAATCCTGCATTTTACAGAGGGTATACCTAGAGGCCGGGTTTTCCCCTTCCCTTTAGGTATATGGACTCTGCGTAAGGGGATCGGTTGGTATGTCCCTTGTTTTAATTCTTTCATTAATGAAAGCAGATTATTAGCAAGGTTAGACTCAAACATTTTGATTGAGACTTTATCCACACCAGCAGCTCCTCTATTTTTCTTAACCGCTTTAAATGCCTTGAGCATTAACTCTTCCGTGATTCTCCCCGTAAGGGAGTACACTTTGAGTTTGTCGTGTACAATTTCCACAGATTGTTTACTCCTTGTCTGTGATTATCGAGATAACTTTTCCTGCATCTCAAGACGTTTCTAGCGACTGCAAACTTCTCCCGAAAGAGTGAGAGGGGCAATGGGCCCTTTATTGACAGGCTAACTATCTTATAGAGCTACAGGTGAGCTCTCTTCATAAATATCGGTGTGTCCTTTTGGTTCCTTTAATAGAACCTCCTTTGGACACGCTCAATAACCCTGAGAAGCAAAAGCTGGAGCGCTTCGTGCTTACCATCGCATGACTGTGCCTTTCGTTTCCTTATAGCACAACTTACTCACGGGAGTGAGACGACGTGGGTTCTCCCTGGGTCAAACACATAAACCATTTTCTCAAGGCGATGTCACCAGTCACCCACTAGATTCCTTATCGATAACCGACTATTCGATAAGAAGAATATATCCTTTAAGATCTATTCGGCGCTTCAGGGACTACCGGGTCTTGGCGCATCATAATAGGTCGAAACGTGGCACCTCCCCGAGTATCAGTATCTGGCTCCTCCGTCACTGTGGTTACCCTCCAGCGCTAGCTCAACCCTTTGGGTGATACTGACTTCTACACAGATCCGGATCTGCATAGGTAAGCTTCGTTGGTTATTACACCACCTCACTGTTTAAGACTAAGTTTATGGTTCTGCCAGTCGCGCGGTAGCCAAGGCGTCTCGCCTTTCTTTTCGCAAGTCAACGAGCCCTGAAATTAGAAAACGCTTAGGGAGTCCTTTTTAGCTAGATAATAAGCATACATCCATTATTATAAAATATTTAATATATAAAACAAAACATCTTTATATCTTTATACTTTACTACTCCTAAGTATATTAATTTATTTGTTTTATATACTTTTAATAATTATTTTTATTTTAGACAAACAAATAACATTGCGAATGCGTTTAAACATAAATTGGCACAAGAGTGAGAACAAAAAAGAAGAACCAGATCCCTGGTTAGCTGTAAAATTTATAGCCACCCACACCTTCGGTTGCGCTCGCTTAGGCTCGCTTCACCTCCAGTGTGGGCT
>JACDGE010000117.1 GCA_013815465.1 Alphaproteobacteria bacterium
GTTTCAGGAGGAAATCCCCATGCCGGTCAGTAGACAAAAAACAGATTTTAGCAATCAGAAAATAGGTGGAGAAAAAATGGAATACGAAAACAATAAAATAATAAAAAATGAAACGATATGTTTGAAAGTATCATGCTTTCTGATCTCTCTCTTCTGTACTCTGATTTCGGGTCTCTGTTTCCTAACCTCTATTCTCTGTTGTCTGCCATCTGGAAGCCAGGCCGCTCAAATTCATCCCTTAAATGATCTTAAGGTCATTGAAGTCCCTATCTCTCAAACAGGGCTTACCCGTATCGCGGTGAAGGGTGATCGTATTGCCGATGTCTTCGGGATGAGCGGGGAATACGTCATGGAAGCGGATGAGGTCCAGGGCCAAGTCTTTATTCGCCCCCTCGAGCCTGCACTCAATCCCATCAGCTTAACCGTGACGACAGAAGGAGGACATACGCAAGATTTACGTCTTGTTCCAAAGAATCAAGCGCCCGAAGCCTTGATTCTAAAAGTTGAACAAAGCCTAGATGCACAAAAAGCAGAAATGTCGATTACGCGCAATGAAATTGAGGAGCTTCTATCTGCACTATCTGAGGGGCGCATTCCGATGGGATACAGAAGCGTGGATCTTGACCTTCCAAACCCTGATGAGCCCTACAAATTAATATATGAGGTTAAGAACGATAAGCTCCGCGGCCTGACCTATGAGGTGAAGAATTTAGCCACCATCCCTTGGATTCTTGCGGAGAGCGGGTTTGCGGAAAAGCTCAATGTTGATGTCTTAGACATACATGTCGTTGCCATTCTAATGCCAAAAAAATTCTTGAAACCAGGAGAAAGCATCCATGTCTATGTCGCTGCAAAATCACTTTAATAAAGCATTTGATCGCGTTCGGGAATCTCTTTCTGAGGCTGGAGCTAAGCTTCGTTCCCTCATGAAGATTGGGCCCGAGTCCTCCCTTCGTGTTCGACGTCGCCAATTCTTTTGGGGAGGGTGTCTTGTTATGGGAGGAATTGCGTTCACTTATGGGGTTATGAACGTCCTTTTTGATCGAGGTCCTACACAGAAGAAAGAAGAGATTTCCAAACCTGTTGCGACCAACATTGCGACTTCTCCAAACCACATCAACATGGATGAGGCGAGATGGCATAAA
The DNA here is from genome assembly GCA_013815465.1 of Alphaproteobacteria bacterium. Lineage (GTDB taxonomy): Bacteria > Pseudomonadota > Alphaproteobacteria > UBA9655 > UBA9655 > UBA9655. The sequence goes on from JACDGE010000117.1 coordinate 1,146, forward strand.
CTTGATATGGCCCTCACAAACCTCAGTGCCAAAGTTTCCAAGATTTCAAAAACGGTTTATGGAGAGGATTCACATGACGCAACCATCGTGGACCTATCCAGAAACCCTGGAAACTCAAGATTAGCTGAAAATCAGGAGGGTGTTCACGACGCCGCTGTCGATAGCACTTCTATCCAGACAACTGATGCTGATGACACCTCTGTCCATGACCCCCGTTTTCAAGAAATCCAAGACAGGATTGCCTTTCTTGAGACACAACAAGAGGCTCACAAACAACTTCCTAATTTAAGCTCCCAAAATCCTTATGCTCAGAATGCACAAGGTGGAGAAGAACAGGACGGGCGGGTGATTCAAAAGCTCTCACTCAGCCTCATCTCGAATACTAAAAATCTTAAAACCGTTGAGACAACCATTCCAGCTGGCGCATTTGCAAAGACCGTTCTGTTATCAGGATTGGATGCATCCTCCTCCATGAGTGCCTCCTCTGACCCCCGTCCTATGCTCTTGCGGATCGTTGACCATGGGACGTTGCCTCGGCGGTTTCAGAGCGATCTCAAGGATTGCCATTGCACTGCAGGAGCTTATGGAGATCTGTCTTCCGAGCGGGTTTATGCGCGTCTCGAAAAGCTCACCTGCGTTGAGCGAGCGACAGGAGAGATTATTGAAACGCAAGTTGCAGGGTATGTGGCAGGCTCTGATGGCAAGGCGGGCATTCGAGGAGTCGTCGCATCACGCGATGGTCAATTCTTGGCCAGAAGCCTTATGGGAGGGATATTTTCCGGTTTAAGTAACATAGCCAATCCTCAAAACCGTAGAGCACAAGTCAATCCCTTCTTTGGGGCTTGGGGACCAGGTTCTCAAATCGCTGGGCCCACTATGGCGGAAAACTTTACGGCCGGCATGGCAGGAGGTGCCACATCCGCTCTGGATCGCTTGTCCCAATATTACATTGATCGAGCCGAACAGCTCCAACCTGTGATTCAAATTGCTGCCGGTCAAGTCGTGGACATCGTGTTTACTGAAGGGACTTTTATCGGAAGCCAAACTATTAGGTCAGAAACTGGGAAAACCAGAGACGACGTACAACACGCCAGTGATCAAACACACCAAAACAATTATCAAAAATAAGAAAGGAAACACCTTATGAAATATTATAAACGTCTATTTCTCCCCCACCTATCATCTACATGCAGGCTGGATAAGAAGAAACTATTAAATTGTGCGCAAAAATTATCCCATAATTTGGCAAAATCGCGTTCAAAAATTTATTTCTCTAAAGGTGATAAAAGGAACGGGACTTCTTATATTTTTCTATTATGCCTTTCCCTCAGCCTAACCGGTTGTATGGGCATTTATGAAGGGGGCTTTGAGTGCCCACCAGGAACTGGTGTGGGCTGTAAATCTATCTCTGACGTGAATACAATGATTAACAGAAATCAGCTTCCGGGCACCAAGAATCAGGAAACTGAAGAAAATACTGTCTCATATGATCCAACAGCTCATAATTCCCATCACCTGATTCCTGAATCACCTGAAATCTGGTATGCGCCCTCGATGCGTCGGCTACAGAAACCGACAGCTTGTCCTTCAACTATAGAGGTAAGCTATAGATCCGGAACACAACCCGTATTCAAGGTGGAAGATGTCATCTGAACACCAAATACCGGACACTGAATACAGCTTCGGGGCTTCTTCCTCAACACTGCGATTGGCTAATGAGTTTCTCTCATCATACAGCTTAAGTGAGCTGTTGCCTTACCGTAGTTTTGACCCGGAAACTCAGCTTTTTATAAATCGCTCCAGCGTAGGTTTTGTGATTGAAACTTTGCCACTCGTAGGATGCGGTGAAGACATCCCCCGCCAACTTACGGGTCTTTTTCAGCATGCCTTTCCATTGGGTTCAAACTTTCAATGTTTGCTGTTAGCCAGCTCTCGTATTGGAGCTGCATTGAATACTTGGGAGAAGGCAAGAATCGGACGCTCCGATGTTTTGGAAGAGCTGGCAAAGGAACGGGTGGGACATATGAAACAGCTCGCCATGGGAAGGGGTGTGCGAACCTTTCGTCTCATCTTGTCCTATAGTGAGCCTTCCCATTTGGTTCAATCCTTCGAAGATATTCTAGCCCTTCGAGAACAGATACTCACGACGCTTAAAGGATGGGGATTGCCTGTTAAAGTCTGGAATGCAGAGGATTTGTTGAACGGCCTTGATGAGCTCTTAAATCCTAGTCAGATTCTTGAAAGCCCGAACATCCCCTGGAACATCCACGATTCCCTCTCTCATCAGTTGATGAGCCCTGAAACCCGTTGGTTGCTTGAGCCTTCCCAGATGGTCTTCGGGGAAAGCGAAAAAGTCATGCGTCTTTACACAACGCGAGTGCTTCCTCCCGTGTGGCATTTGAACGCTATGGGCATTTTGATTGGGGATCCCTTTGATGAATTTTTGCGAATGCAATCTGGGTTCTTTATTTCTTATGGCGTACATATAGCACATGAAAAGATGCTCAAAACCCAAATGCTGGCCAAATGTGGAAACGTTGAAAAACAGGCAGCCAGCCCCATTGCCAAGTACGTGCCCTCTTTGAAGAAAGAAGCTGCTGAGTGGAGTTACGTGCGAGAAAAGTT
>JACDGE010000118.1 GCA_013815465.1 Alphaproteobacteria bacterium
AAATTGCTGGGCTTCCTCTGCTGAAAAATAAGGAAACGTCTCACATCCTGATTACGGGTACAACTGGGTCGGGTAAAACAAATGCATTTCATGTTCTCCTACCCCAAATTCGGAAAAGGCAAAACCGTGCAATTGTTGTTGATGTGACGGGTGATTATGTGTCTCGCTATTATGATCCAATGACTGACATCATCTTGAATCCTCTGGATACTCGTAGCTTATCCTGGAATCCTTGGGCCGATTGTGAACTTGATGCCCACTATGATGTGTTGGCGGAGTCCTTTATCCAAACAAAAGAAGGGTCAAAAGATCCCTTCTGGGATAACGCTGCTCGCGCCATTTTCAAAACAGCTCTTCGGAAGTTTGCGTTCCTTGGCCAGAGAAACATAGAAGCAATCACCACCTTCCTTATGAGTGCAACCGACAGGGAGTTTGAGGACTTCTTTAAAGGCACAGAGGCGGCCACTTATGCCGTAAAAAACAATGAGAAAACAACGAGCTCGATTCGGAGCGTTCTGTCCTCTCAAATCGAAGGTCTGCGTCAGTTAGACTTTTCAGATACAACTTTTTCGATTCGAGAATGGGTGAAGAATGGGGATTCTCCCGCGGGTTCCGACAGCTCGGAGTCCACTTCCCAGGAAAATAGGACCAGTTTACCTCCCAGGGGCTGGCTCTTTATTACGGCCCGCGCCGACCAAAGGCAAACCCTTAAACCCCTCATTTCAGCATGGGTGGATATGGCGATTAACGCGCTGATGGTTCTGCCAGAAAATTATGACAGGCGGCTTTGGTTCGTAATCGACGAGCTAGCAGCCCTCCAAAGACTTCCCCGTCTCCAGATGGGTCTGGCAGAGGCCCGTAAATACGGAGGCTGCATTTTGGCCGGATTTCAAAGCAAACCCCAGCTGGAAGAAATCTATAGCCGAAATGGCGCCGAATCCATGCTGGACCTCTTTAACACGAAGCTCTTCTTCCGCTGCACCGAACCCTCAAGCCAGGCCTGGATTTCGAAAGTCTTAGGAGACAAGGAAGAGGCCGAGCCTACAGAGAACATATCCTACGGTGCGAACAGCACAAGAGACGGTGTCTCCCTCAGCCGTCAGACCCGTCAAAAGCCTCTTGTTCTGCCAGCTGAATTCTCTCAACTAAAGGACTTAGAGTGCTACATCAAACTGCCCGGTGATTACCCTTGTACGAAATTGCAGATGGCTTATCAAAAGGCTGCGTCATTAAAAACCGAGCCCTTTTTACTAAAGCCAGAGAAGTTGCGAGACTATAGCGTTCCTCTTCCAGCCCCCACAGAATCTGAAATTCCTGAAACTGAATTAACCCGTGATAACAAACAAGTCTCTGAAACGCTTCAAACGTTGGAAATACCCGAACTTCCTAAGACACTACAAGCTCTAGAGATCCCTGAGCTTCCTGAAAACAAAGAAGAGTTGCTTTGATTAATCACGACTTACACCCTTCTCTTTTTCTGCAGTCTTTCAGAGAGCTCTTGGGCTCCCAAAGATAAAGTGGCTATAGGATAGGCCTCAAGACGGGAGAGACCTATCGGCTCGCCCGTTTCTTCACAATATCCATAAGTTCCGTTCTCTATTCGTGTCAGGGCCTCGTTAATTTTGAGAATTAATTGTTGTTCCCGATCGCGGGCCTGTAGTTCAAGAGAACGTTCCGTTTCTATAGAGGCTTGATCATTAGAGTCTGGTTCATTAAAGAAGTCCGTCCGCATACGCTGTGTGTGCACCATTATCTCTTTTTCACGCTCTTCCCGCAAATGCAACAGCCGTTCTTTAAAATATTCAAGCTGCTGGGGGGTGAGGTAGTGTCTGTTTTTTATCGGTTTATGCGTTAATGACAAGATATCTGTTCCTTGATTTGATTTTTATTCTTGTTTTTATTTTTTTATTGAAAGCATATTCGAAATTAACTCCTTACATCCAGGAGTCTGGTGAACTACGAAGAAATTCTTCCACAGAAATGCCGCCTTCACCAACAAAGATCGTCTTAGTGGGCTGGAATTTCTGGATAAACACCTCAAGGCCTCGAGCGTTTTTTCCTTTTTGGGTGTTGTTTACCTCAATAACTGTAAGATTTTCATCCTTTCGAATAATAAAATCGACAACATTAGTGCCTTCCTTCCAGTAAAAAACTTCCATGTTCGTCCCAACAATTGAATTCATTAAATGAGCTCCTATGGTAGACTCTACGAGCTTTTCCCACCGTGTCTGATTTTTCTTTGTATTGCCAAATGAAAGATGATGTTGTGCACTTGTAAGAGCTGTATTCAGAACTTGTAGTTTGGGACTGGACGCCTTTTGACGCAAAAAGTCGGGTGAAAACTTTTGCAAGCCTGTAACCAGACCTACGCCTGAAAGCAGTTCAAGGTAATGGGCTAAGGTTGCCACATTCCCCGCATCTTGAAGCTGCCCCAACATTTTCTGATAAGAGAGAACATGTCCCGTATAATGACAACCGATCTCAAAAATACGCCTTAAAAGAGCCGGTTTATAAACACGCGTCATCAGCATAACATCTCGGGAAATACTTGTTTCAATAAGTGAATCAACAATGTAACGGGCCCATCTCTCTTCATCTTGAATAAGTATAGCTGCAGCAGGATATCCGCCAAAATAAATATATTGTTCGAGAGTCAAACCAAAGGCTTCCTGACATTCACTAAATGACCAGTGAGCAATGGGAATAAGTTCGCACCTACCAGCTAAACTTTCTCCTAACCCTGTTTGAATTAACAAAGAGGAGGATCCAAGAATCATGACTTTTAGATTTAAACCAGTCGCAACATCCTCATCCCACAATTTTTTTACCGTATCGGACCAGTTCGGAATTTTTTGAATCTCATCTAAAATAAGCAAGGCTCCGAAAGGTCCCTCGGACCTTTGAGCCAGTATCCTGCCTTTTTCCCACTCTGCTTCGATCCATGCGGTATCACGTAGGAGGGATCCATCTGCAGAAGCATAATGAGAGGGTAGGGAAAGAGCTTGTCTTGCCTGATGAGCAAGCGTTGTTTTTCCTATCTGTCTGGGTCCTGCTAAAACTTGTATGAAAGGATTTGTTCCCTCCAATCTTTGGATAACTTTTTTATAAAGTGGACGTTTGTACATGGCTTCCCCTGTTTTTTTTTGCACTATGAGGAATTTTGTGCAAAACATCAAACAAATTTTATTGCAGAAAAAAAACGTTTAAGTTAGAACTCATTTCTCTGAACATTAGATGTTTCAGAGAAAATAAATTTAAGTAAATATAAAATTCTTAAGTCAGTACCTGGTTGCATTTTTTTATAAAAAGATTATTAAAATAAACAATATAAACCAGGAGATTTATGACGATCAAAATTATTGGTATACATATACCATCCATCATTCTTTCATTCCCTTCAAAAGCTGATAACACAACACATCCCCCTTCCCATCACCCACCCTCTCTGAAACCTCCAGAGAAGGACAACACGAATGGGCACACGAGTGTGCTCGACACAACTCATTCAACACGAGTGCCATCAACGCAAGCCCATGAGTCCTCCTCAAACATCCCTCATTTTAAATCAGTTTTTGAGAACTCCCATGTGGGAGGAATCCCTTATGAGGCTTTTGAATAAGCGTTCAATCTCACAGAGATAAAAAACTTACAATTTTTATTATATATTATTATAGAAAATGGA
>JACDGE010000034.1 GCA_013815465.1 Alphaproteobacteria bacterium
GATCATTGAACATCCTTCCGCCAAAAATCGTGCCCTAGGGATGGGTCAATTAAGTTGACAGAGGGGTGGGTCAATTAAGTTGACGCGGATGGCCTCCAAGTGGGTCAATTACCCTGGCGGCCGACAGTTTATGGACACATTAATGGCCAAGAAATGAAAGGAAAATGGAATGTCTATCCTGAAATGGGGGCGGCTGGCTTGTGGACAACCTCTACAGATTTGGCAAATTTTATTCTCTCACTTCAAGGAATTTTGGCAGGAAAACCTGGAATACTAAATCTTAGTCTTGTTAAGGAAATGATCACACCTCAAATAGAGAATGCAGGTTTAGGCGTTTATGTAAGTGGTAAAGGAAAAGACCTGCGCTTTATGCATTCTGGCCAGAATATTGGTTTTCTTTCACAATTCGATGCCTATCCCTTCCTTGGACAAGGGATGGTTATCATGGTTAATGATGATACGTCTCGAGGACTTATAGACGAAATCGAGCGTAGTATTGCTGATGTCTATAAAATGCCTGGGTTCGAACCTATTAAGAAAAAAATCAGTCCTATTGATCCTTCCTTATATAAAAATTTTACGGGGGTTTTTAAAACTGAAGGCCAGGAAATCGAAATAAAATTAGTCAATAATAAACTTTTTTTTCACAATAAACTTGAACCAACATTAAAATTCGAATTATATCCAGAGAAAGAAAATACATTTTTTGTAAAAGAAAATGGATTAATATTTAATTTTACAGGCCCTCAAAAGAATTTCGATACTTTAACGGTGACTGGTTCAAATATATCAAAGTTTATCTTTAAAAAAGTCCCAGCAGATGATTAAAAAATCGTAACAAATACCTGAGACAGGAATAATTTTCTCATTTTTTAAGCAACAGCAGACTCTGCCAAAGTCCCTAAAGTCATAATAAGGAAATCCACAATTCCTTCGGTTGTTGCCTTGTCTTCTCCTTCAGCCATAATGCGAATTAGAGGCTCTGTCCCTGAAGGGCGAACAACAAGGCGTCCATTCTTTCCCAGTCGTCCACGCGCCATTTCAAACGTTTTCTCAATTTCTGGATGTTTCAGAAGAGAGGGGGGAAGCTTTACATTTTTTAAAATTTGGGGCAGGGGAGTGAAAAGATGGAGAACCTCGCTTGCTAATTTTTTCTTTAGGGAGAGAACGGTCAGGACTTGCAGGGCCGTTAAGAGCCCGTCTCCTGCTGTTGCATAATCGGAAAGAATAATATGTCCCGATTGCTCGCCCCCCACGTTAAAGCCTTCATCACGCATGGTTTCGGAAACATAACGATCTCCTACAGCGGTTCGAATAAGGGATATCCCTCGTGTTCCTAAATAACGTTCAAGGCCGATATTGGACATCAATGTGGATACGAGACCTTTACCTTGCAAAAGTCCTCGATCATCCCAATCGGTCGCAATCAAGGCCATGATTTGATCTCCATCAATAAGCTGTCCTTTCTCATCAGAAAAAACAGCACGATCTGCATCTCCATCAAAAGCAATGCCCACGTGAGCACCAACTTTACGGACCATATCGCACATGGCTTGCGGGCAGGTTGCCCCACACGCTTCATTAATATTTTGACCATTCGGTGTAATGGAGAGAGGAATAACTGTCGCTCCAAGTTCTTTAAGAACAAGCGGGGCGACTTTATAAGCAGAGCCATTCGCACAATCTACAACAATGCGTAGCCCCTCAAAATGTACATCACGAGGAATGCTCCCCTTAACAAACTCTACGTACCGATCAATGGCACCGTCCAACTGAACCATCTGTCCTACATGAGGGGGAGTGGCTAAAGGAAGAGTAGATTCGAGGCGTGCTTCAATTGCACGTTCTACGTCATCGGATAGTTTATATCCATCCGGATCAAAGAGCTTAATTCCATTATCAGCAAACGGATTATGGGATGCGGAGATCATCACGCCTAAATCCGCTCTCATCGAACGGGTAAGCATGGCAACAGCAGGGGTTGGGAGCGGGCCAACAAAAGCGACATCCATTCCCACAGAAACCAGACCTGCTGCAAGAGCCGATTCCACCATATATCCAGAAAGACGGGTGTCTTTCCCAATCACTACGCGGTGGCGATGGTCTCCATACATAAACTGAAGACCAATGGCCTGCCCAAGGCGTGTTAATGTTTGAGGGGTAAGGGGCTCACTATTGGCTTGCCCCCGAATGCCGTCTGTTCCAAATAATTTACGCATGTAGTCCTTTGTATAAGATTATATTATAATATCTTACCCTATTCGTTAGAAAGATACGAGACTTTCACAAAATAAGTGCCTCACATCTTGTTACAATATGTTTTGACTGGGCCAATGCACTTTTACATGAAAAGCAAATAATATTGAGCCATTTTCTTGCCTGTGATATGTGTTAGAGCAAATTCCAAATACTACCAATCCGGAACAGCTGCTGCCGTACAACTTTAAGTCAGATTAGGTCTTGAATAAATAATAAAGAAGAATTATATATAAATTTATGAAGTAAAAATTAAGCTGTTTTGTTTTGAATGCTAAATTATGATTATTGTTATGATTAAAAATTTCAAATTTATGTCTTCAACTTTTATTATGGCCGTAGCTTTGGCTGCGCCTCAGCTGAGCCATGCAATGGACCCGGAGTTCCTGGATACACCTAAGGAAGTCTGGGGTCTTTGTGTAAAACAGGCTGCTTATGAGCAATGTTTAGAGGAGAAAACGCCGGTTACCTTGGGTAAAACGCTAGGCAACTTGGCAGTTGTTTGCGTTAACTGGAAAAATTTCATTGTTGATGAGATGCAAGTGGGTACCTCAAGCTGGAAGGCATGGTATGGTGTAACACCCAAAAATGAAGACATTTATCAACAATTTTTAAACGGGATATTGATTTACAGGCCTAACCCACAAAGCGATGAGGGGATTATCACGTTAAAGATATCAGAGTTATTAAATCCGCTATCGTGCACCTTTGATTTATCAACGTGTGGGGATAGAGGTCAATATTTGAGTATATCGACAGGTTATCGTAAAGGGAAAAAACAGGAAAATAGTAACAAGCTCGAGATTTGGCTGGCCCCAAAGTTTATAATTGAAAAGAACCTCCAGTCATCTGCAGGACATCTTCAATCTATTATGGGTAATTGGAATGAAGAAATAGCACCCATTGGCATTTTCTGGACGTTTGGAGAGTGGAGTGATTTATATGGGTGTGACTATCTTAATAATATTAAATTAGATGATATTTGCTCTAAAAATATTTTTGAACATTGGCTGCGCGCGAAGCAGATGAAAGACGCGAGATATAACCCACTAATCTGTCAAAATTTCACGTTCATTTGTAAACCAAAATAAGGATTATGTGAGTGAGTTCAAATAGAAGTGAGACAAGTTTGTAGGGGAGGTGAGAGGCAAGGGAGCGCGCTATTAAATAGCGCCGTGAACCGGGCTTTCCTCCCTCTTACAAACATAAAAAAGACCCCAAAAGCTGAATAAACCTCGTTTGAGCGAAACAGAACTTCAACTTGTCCTCAAGGTAAGGCCGGTTGAGTCTCAAAACATAGGAACCCGCACATATGTACTTTTAAAAATTGACCTTTTTCTTGAAGAAAGCCATAATCATTTTTCAGAAAAGTTTTTATCAAAAGGAATCGAAAAGATGTTCTTAAGGGTATTTTGCCTGTGCTTTAGTCTTATCGCACTTGCCGGTTGTGGAGAGAAAGAAAACAATAATGGGCCAAAGCCTTTGATTGTTATAACGTCTCCTGACCAGCCACCCTTTGAGTTCAAGGATACGGCTCAAGGCGGCGATAAAGTCATTGGATTCGATATGGATATCATCCAAAAAGTGGCTGAGCACTTAGGACGTCCCCTAAAAATCATAGAAGCAGATTTTTCTGGTATTGTCCCGTCCCTCCAGTCAGGGCGTGCGGATATGGGCATTGCGGACCTAAGTGCTACCGACGAACGGCGGAAAAGCGTTGATTTTTCCGATCCCTATTATACAGATAAAAAGACGCTTCTTGTCCTTGAAGATTCGACCATTACCTCAGAAGAAGACTTAAATGATAAAAAACTTGGTGCCCAACTGGGCAGTACGAACGCCACCTTGGCCCAGAAATGGGCTGCCTCTATCCCAGGGCTTACGGTTGTGACTTTAGGCAAAGGAGGGGCTCTTGTTCAGGAATTGAAAAATGGACGCATTCAAGCTCTGGTTGTAACAGAGGCCGCGGCGCACAAGATTGCTTCCTCTACACCCGGCCTCAAAATTATTACTTTGAAGAAACCAGAAGGTGGCCCTTCTGCTATTGCATTTCCAAAGGGCTCCCCTCTCATTGAGCCCACCAATAAAGCTCTTAAAGACATGAAGGGAGACATTGAGCAGTTTGAAAAGAAGTGGTTTAGTCAGTAATGATGTTAGATTTTGAACGGATCTGGCCATCAGTTCCTTATATTTTAGGGGGAATTCCTGTCACCCTTTCCTACACGATTGTATCTGTGTGTTTAGGATTTATATGGGGGGCCTTATTGGCTTTTTGTAAGGTCGGACATATTCCTCCTTTAAGATGGTTTGCGGACTTTTATACCTCCATTTTTAGAGGGACTCCCTTACTGTTACAGCTGATACTCATCTATCATGCTTCTCCGCAAGTTATTGGATACAAGTTTTCTTTTTGGGAAGCGGGAATTTTAACCTTTACATTAAATTCAGGAGCTTACCTTTCAGAACATATCCGGGGGGGGATCAATTCGGTTGATAAGGGGCAAATGGAAGCGGCTCTTTCTCTGGGTATTTCTTATCCTTTAATTATGAAAGATATTATTCTCCCTCAGGCTATTCGTACTATCCTCCCCTCCCTCGTCAATGAATCGATTGATTTACTGAAAGAATCTGCCTTAATTTCCGTCATTGGCGGGGCAGATATTTTATGGCGGGCCAATGAAGTGGCAGCTGAAAAATACGCCTATTTTGAACCTCTTATTGTAGCAGGTCTTTTATATTATATCCTCGTGATGATCCTCACAACGGGGGCACGTCTCCTTGAAAAGAAGTTAAAAACATCATGATTCTTCTTGAAGATATTCATAAATCCTTTGGCACACACGAAGTCCTGAAAGGAATATCTGGAGGGATTGTGCAAGGGGAAGTCCTGGCCATTATTGGCCCTTCTGGATCAGGTAAATCGACCTTGTTGCGCTCAATCAATTTGCTCGAAACGCCCACGAGTGGAAAGGTCTTTGTTGACGGGGTTTGCATCACTGAAGGGCGTGTTGATATTGAAAAAGTACGTACAAAAGTTGGAATGGTTTTTCAACAATTCAATCTATTTCCCCATATGACAACGCTGGAAAATGTGATTTATGCACCGATAAAGGTCAAGAAAATGTCAAGGAAAGAGGCAGAGACTTTGGGAAAAAATCTTCTCAACAAAGTGGGGCTGGGGGAGAAGTTACACACCTATCCCCCTCATCTTTCAGGGGGACAGAAACAACGAGCAGCCATTGCCCGTGCTCTTGCCATGGAACCAGAGGCTATTTTATTTGATGAGCCCACATCCGCCCTCGATCCAGAAATGGTCAAGGAAGTTTTGACTGTTATAAAGGACCTAGCACACACGGGCATCACCATGGTGATTGTAACCCATGAGATGGGCTTTGCCCGGGAAGTTGCCGATCGGGTGTGGTTTTTAGATGAGGGGCTATTGGTCGAAGACTCCACCGCCAAATCTTTTTTTGAAGCGCCTTCGACAAGCCGAGCGCAGGGATTTTTAGAGAAGGTTTTGTGAGATTCTTCAGCGTGTTTCTAGCATGATTAAGAATATGGATTTTTGATAAAGTCCTTAGCCAAGGCCGTCATTGGTAAACCCCCACTGTCGTCACTTCCCTACTGTCGTCATTTCAGGCTTTAGACCTATGGGTGGCCCTCGCTTTAAGGAGGGAGCTATAGAGTGCGTTAGTGTCCGGGACTCAAGAAAAATCATAGTTTTTCTTATAAATCAGGGCAGTAAGGGTGCATTTTTATAATCAATTCTAATTTCCAACTTCGCCTCCCGCTTTTTATTTTTTCTCTCGTAAAACTAGTAAGCGTCAAAAGAACCCCCCTCTTTGGGAGATGTCTGTCGTTGTTGCCAACCTGATGATGGGCAAGGAAACAAACTGGGAGCTGAAATCTGTATCGATCGGCTTTTACCACCAGGATACGCCACTTTTATTTTAATCCATCACCAACTTGCGCGGATAGCTCTTTCTTAATGGGGGAGATAACTGTACAAAGTACAGCCCTTTTAGAAGGATTAGCTGAACAGTTAAAAACACTGAAAAATTCATAAATTTTTTAATGCACTTCTCAAAATTTGAGGGGGATTAATTTTTGAGGGAACATTTCTTAGCCCGCCCTTATTTTTAAAGTAAATAGAAAGGTCTTAAATATTTTTGTACTTTCTCCACAAAATATGAGAATTGTTAAATATATTAAGATATGCCAGCAAAATATCCTTATTAAAGAATGTATATTCAACGAGATCAATATCTTTACTAAAGCCTATATTAAAAAAGGTATTAAATTGCCCCTCTCGTTTGCAAATAGTTAGACCAGAAGTTATTGAGGTAAATTCGTTTCGCATATGAGCTATTGCATTTGTATCTTTTAGGGTATTCCAACAAATGAGGCCTATATTTGTTTTGCGATAGTTTTCGAGAATAGGTTCAATAAAAAAGAACTGCCTCTGGATATAAATCTCTCCCCATTGTTTATCGCTAAAATATCCTGTGTGTTTGCCCTGATCACTTACGACCCCATGTCCTATGTAAGAAATCCCTCTCTCTTTTAGATCTTCAAAAAATTCATCTAGTTTTATTTGGACTTCCCATGGCACTCCTTGTGAAGATAATCTCTCAAGCATTGTAGAATCCCTATTTTAGCCCTTACTTTTTTGTATTTTTAGTATAACTATTTTATAGGAGTTAGCTTACTCGTCAATTATGAACTTTGCCAGGAAAATGACAACAATGCATCAATATACCCCCACCCTAAATTGTATGGGATACATGACCCCCTCTCTTGATAAAATTCAAGAAGCCTTTGTGGAATATTGCGCTATAAACCGTTCGGGTCTTTTTGTGGATCTAGGGTGTGGTTTTGGCGTGGCCGCCCTTCCGGTTATCGCGAAAGGTTGTCAGATTATAGCCTGTGATCTTGAAGCCAAACATCTTGAGATTTTGAAGGAGGAGGTCCCAGAGCAAAACCGAGCGCTTCTTACCGTAATGACGGGTCATTTCCCAGATGAGCTGAGGTTTCCTGAGAATACCTTTGATGGGATTAATCTTTCGATGGTGCTTCATTTTTTTCCTCCTCACAAAATAGAAGGTGTCTTTCATGAACTCTTTTTTTCTCTTAAGCCAGGAGGACGACTTTTTCTAACAACGAGCAGTCCTTATCAAGGTGCCCTTGCTCCCTTTATTCCGGTCTATGAAAAAAAGCGGCTCACCGAGGAATGGCCAGGGTATATCCCTAATATTGCAGAATATGTTCCTCAGCGAGCCCACCTCCTGCCAAAAGAAAACATCGTTTTCTGTATCCATGAACTGCGTCGTTTAGCTACAAAATTTAATTTTCATGTCATCGATGCAGCATTTTTTTCCAGAGAAGGTATTCCCCCCGACTTAAGCTTAGATGGCAGAGAATACTCGGGAATAATCTGTGAAAAACCTGCTGACCCAACTTCTGCCTTTCTCGAAAAAAACAAAGCAATCATCCCCACGCTTGCGGCAAAGATCAGATAGAATGCCGGTGAAAACGGGTTTTGGGTTGTTTCGATAAGGTAGGTACAAATAAGAGGCTGAGTCCCGCCCAAAAGGGCAATACCGACAGCATATCCTAGAGCAATCCCCGTATACCTCACCCTGGTAGGAAAAAGTCGTTGGAGAAGCGCATTTGTGGGCGCATTAAATGTGCTCATGGTTAGCGCGGAAATTAGGATGGCCATAAAAATAGAGGGAGCGGTTTGCTGGTGTAAAAGATAAAAAATGAAGGGTGAACAAAAAATCGTGATAAGGCAAGATGTCAACATGACCTTCCTCTCTCCTACTTTATCCGCAATATGTCCCATGAGGGGAGAAAGGCTCCCAAAAATAATCAGTCCTATACAGGAATAAAGCAGCGAATTCGTCAGGGGATACTTAACGATAGTTGTCAAATATACACTGATGTAGACCACAAGCGTGTAGGCAAGAACCCCATTCACACCGCCAATGCCCATCGCACATAAAAACGGTTTGGTGTAATTTTTTAACACGAAAGGCAGAGGGGCGCTTCGTTCTTTAGGAGCTTGCGCCATTAAAAACTCAGGTGTTTCGTCAATTGAGCGTCGAATATAGGTTCCTAACAGACCAATGAGAATGCCAAAAAGAAAAGGCACGCGCCAAGACCATTCAGGCATAAAAGATAGGTTAGAAAGGGCAGAAAAGAAAGTTGCTAAAATGGTGCCGGCAGCCCCTCCTGTGAGAATAAGAGCTCCTGCAAATCCCTTACGCTTTTTCATGTGTTCTAAAAGGAAGATTGCTGATCCATTGTTCTCCCCACCCAAACAAAATCCTTGGCCTAGACGACAACAAAGCAAGAGAACTGGTGCCAAGTATCCTACATCTTTGTATACAGGCAGGCACCCAATGAGGAAAGTAAACAATCCCATAAAAATAATAGAATAACTAAGGGCTTTTTTTCTACCAAAGACATCTCCTAAATAGCCAAAAAAGATGGATCCGAGAGGTCTCACAAAAAAGGCAAGAGCAAAGAGAGAAAGGGTGCTGAGAAGGGATGAAATTTTATCTCCCGTAAAGAAGAGCTGGGAAAAGGTCACAGAGAACGCTCCAAAAAGAGCAAAATCATAAAATTCTAATCCATTCCCAATAATAGCGGATAAGAGGATTTTCTTGTTAATCTTACTGGGGTCGTTGCTGTGCTTTTTATTTCTTATTGGATGGAGAGAATGTGAGTTTTTTGTTTTATACCTAGCCATATTTTCTGTCCCTCTTTATTTTTTTTCCGATTATAAAGGGTTTTCAGAAAAAGCCAATATGAACTTTGCATCATACTTGTGCAGAATCCTCTTTTTCTTAACCCTATCTTTACGACTCTCAGCTATTCCTTTGTCTATAAAACAAAAGAAAAGAACGTATTAGAGCGATAAAAAATCCAGATTTTCGTTTTTCTTATGGGAGGCGGTTCAGGGATAATCACCACGCATGCAGAGTTTTGTTACTAACTTTGGCGAAGAGCATTCCTTTGACAATTCTTTTGTTATTCTTGATGCTATGAATGAAACTCTGGATAGGTTTAAAATGCATGGAAAACAAAAGAAATTGTAATCAGATAGCATTTGTCTGCCTAAAGATGAATAAATAACAAGGAAGAAAGAATAGTTTTCTACGTTTAACTGGCCCGAGTTATACCAAGCGCACTCCTCTTTGCTGTATTCCCTTATTTCCTGTTACCTTCTTTAGAATCCACCACGAAAGTATGAAAATTGAATTTAACCTACTTGACCTTTTATACAAAGAGTATTAAATGGGAATAAGATAGTTAGGTTGTTTTTTATTAAAAATTAGCAGCTTTTTAAGAAGAAAATTCTCTTAAAAATTGAGGTTAAGTCTATGTTTACTAAGATTATTTCGTATCTCGTAATATTTTCGATTCTTTGCACGGATGCCGCCTTCTGCGGGAGGCACAAATCAAAATCATTCTCTAATCCTGAGGAGTTACGGCATTCCCTACCTCTTAAGAGAGTGCCGAAGCGATCTCGCTCTCAATCTCTCTCTGACTTCCGACAATCATTTAGAAACAACACTCCTGTCATTAATTTTGACACCTCTCTTTCTGCTACACCCCTTTTGGAAGATAAAATTGCTTTGTTCGACAAACCAATTGTGGACAAATCAATTGGGAAACCAGAAGATTTTTCAAATCCCTTAACAAATAGCTCATCCTCAACTAACTCTTCTCCTCGGAGCCAAGCCACGAATGCTTCCACAAAATCTAGTACAGAGAACTCCCCTACACAATCTTCCAAAAGTCTTGAATTGAAGGATAAAAATGTATCCGACATTCAACCCCCTATTCTTATTTTAGAAGAGATCCTCCCTCAGAATGTAGCTAGCTCAGAAATAAAAGAAGATGGTTCCGATATCATATCTAAAGAAGCGTCAGACACTTTACATGAATATTTTGTAACTGAAAATTCTACATCAACTTTGAAGTCACCGAATTTAGAACCCTCCGCAGATAATGAACAAGGCTTAATAAAAGATAATAAAAATCAAATTAATGAGTTGGAACCGAAGCCAGAGGATAAAAAAATTGAGTCCTCGGCTCCAGATTTAATTATTGAACCCCTCAAGAAATCTGAAGAGATAATAACCCCTTCCGCATTCTCTATTCAGGAGGAACAACTATCTACAGCGGATCACATCATCCCTGAGAATGGTCAAGTAATTGTTTCCACTGAAAAAGTCCATATTCTGTCTGAGAATAAGGGGTCAGAGTCCCCCTCCGAGAGTCCTTCTAACTCTTCATCCTTAATGGGCTCTTCACCTCGAGAGGCCCACGAATCGACTTCTAGACGGAATAGTGATTCCTCAGATGAAGGTGTCGTTACCGGTGGGACTGAAGTTCAAACAAACTCGTTTGCGAACGAGAGTCTCCTAAAAATAATGGAAAGTAAAGGAAATGAACAAAATGGGGATTCTTCATCTTCCCCCTCGTCACGGGATAAAAGCTCAGACACTTTAAATACCACAGAATCGTCTTCGCCTGAAAATTCAGACTCGTCAAAAATTTCTTTTGAGAGTTTGGAGGGAAAGCAGACAAGTTCGTCTCCGGATATTGCCATGGAAAAGAAAGAATCGGTTTTATCTAATCCTGTTCAAAAGGAGAAGCTGAATTTTTTGAATCTTAATAAGCAGAAGAGAGAATTTCCTGCTCAAAAAAAGAATGGCCAGAAAGGGGCTCGTCAGGACGCTATCATCACCAACTTTGATAACCACAGCGATATTGGTGAAAAAACCAGTCTTCTTTCAAACATAAGAAAGCCTGTAAAAAGGGCCTCAGGAAAGAAAGAGGATTTAACGAAAGATTGGGAAAAGCTTGGAACGAGTGAAGATGAGCTAACTTTTAAGCGAGAGAGCGGAAATTTAACGGATGATCCAAATAGCATCCTCTTTGAAGGCGACATTGGGGTTTTGAAGAAAAATGTTTTAGCATTAAAAAATTCCCAAGCCCTTGATGAGAAATCTAAAAAACACAAACTTCAGAGGGTCGTTTTAGAAGGTTCGGGGTCGGATGAATGGAGCTTTGAGCTTATTTCTGATCAGAAGGGAAGGAGCGATTACAAAGGTAAAGAACTGCGCTCATACCCTATTAATGGGGATGAATCTATTCTTTTAGAGAATGAGGAAAAGTCCTGGCCAAAGCTCATTCCTGACGGCTTAAAGGGTTTCATCGAGAATGAAGATCTTCTATCAAGCATCCAGGTTTCTCTCGAGAATGAAGGTTCTGAAGAGGAGTCATCCGATCAGGGGTCAATGGTTCTTAATCGCCCCCGCCAACACAAGCTTGATCAACTGCTGAATGAGCTGCCTCCAGGAGCAAAGGTTGATTTGAAAGAAATCGTAAATTTATGGGAAAAAGGGGCTGCCATGTTAGTGGGAGCTGGTATTGGAGCATACAATGCTTATGGAACGGGCATATTATACAATGCGTCAATATTTACCTTAGTAACAAAATTTGACTACAAGCTCGCAACATTGCTATCTGGCGCTTATCTTTTTAATTATACAGTCATTTCTACTTCTTTTGATAGTATTTTTCGGAATGCTCTGTATGGGAAGAAGGTACTCTCCTATTACTCGCGCAGAGGGGTTAATATAAAAGATGCAGTAGTTTTTGGAACAATCTCTATCCTACCTTCTCTTCTGACTCCCTTTGCCCTTATTTCTGCGGAATTCGAATTCATTAACTTCTTTCCTTATCCACAAGATTATGTTCAATCAGTCAAAGAGATGATAACAAGTTCCCCCGTTTTATTTTTGAATGATTGGGCCTTTAACATAAATATGACTGCAGAAATTAAAAAAAATGTGAAAAAATGGGCAGAAGCATCCGACTCTTACTTTGCCCGCTGTCTCTCAGGTTGGGTTTTCTGTACCTCCCTTCCCTCTGAGGAGGAAATGCGTAAACAACGTTTGAATAAAAAATTTGATATACTTATCAAGGAGTTGCCCTCCCAGTCAGATAAAAAAGTTAGGGAAATTTATGACACGATTAAATCTGCAAATACCACCATTGCAGCCGAGTTGGCTGAACTTGAGAATCTAGAAGCCGGCGTAAAATTTTTAACCTACCGCTATGTGCTTTCTTTGGGCCATGAGATGGAACAAGCCAAATCATTCTCTCAAGGGTACCCGAACGAGAACATTGAGAATGAGGAATTCAAACGGGAACCAAAACCAAAAGTTCTTGTAGAGCTTGATAATGAGATTCAGCCGCTCTCTTCTGCGCCCTTTTTATCTGAAGATGAGAAGCAAAGAAATGACTCTCAAGAAAAATATTGGTATGAAATATATGATAAAGTTACCGATGCCCTTATAGGGACTTCGCTTGTGATGGGATCGCCCGCCCGTTTGATAACAATGGTCTATGTTGTGCAAGAAAGTCTTAAAGCACTGATGTATAATTCGGCAGAAGTTGTGCTCAGTGGATCTGCTAAAATATCCTCCGGAATATTTGCTTCTTTGACAGGATTTCCTATACAAACGGGTTTTGAATATAAGGGCATGAAAAACTTTGCAAAAATGGTTTGGAGCATGGAAGATCATGGTCATGAAAGTTATCCTTGGACAAGAAAGGGCATAAAGCTTGCTTGTGTGGCCCAGGGCTTTGTTCTTGCTGTGCCTGCATTGATTCTTGGCTTGCAAGCTTGTACGGATCTCTTTGGAGAGGATTGGTTAAAGGATCCAGATTTTACCCCCTATAAATGGATGACTCTTACCAGCATATTCAACTACTTTTTCGCCGAATGGGCGGTGCAAACAACGGTTGCAGAAGAATTTTGGAATAGGACATTTCTAGCAGGGGCGATCGATGGGGGAAATCAGCACGTCATCCCTGCTTATAATCAATATGTCCTCCCTACCTTGAATGAGCGCATCCAGCCTTTGATCAGCGATTATATGGCCCCGCTGAGGAGCATGAAGCCCCTCCGAACCTACCACCAAGATTGGCTCATTCGCTTTTTCAAAGAACAGAAAGAGGAAATAAATTATTTACACCCCCAAATTCATTTTGAACTTGAGAGACTATTATAAATATGGAGATCCTAAAAAATTGCATAACCAGATAAAAAGCGTTGTAACTTTTGGAAGTTTAAATTTTTTCTTATATTTCTAATGTTACTTAATTTAGGGAGCAGTAGCATAAAAAATTTTTCTATTTAGGAGGGTTTGCTTTCAATGCTCTCTTTTTTAATGTTTTACTCATATTGAAAGATGCATTGCATGAATTCTGGCAATCTGTATAGGTTACATTGCATTTAGAGTTAAGGGCTGCTTGAGATATTGGTGTCGATACGTTATCGATCTCTCCTTCAAAGGTAGGGTGTGGTATTCTTTTAATACAATCCGCAACCACAGTTCCTTGTGCTGCAATCATCTTATCTGCCCCGCCGTTTTCTGCATACAAAAAGCTTACAGCTAAAATGGCAATTCCTAATTTATTCATCTTTATTTTCCTCCTGCAATAATCTGAAAGATATTTTCATATTAATATTTCTAGTATATAGAAAGATGGTTAAAAAATAATGAAACAGTATAAAATAAAAAAATAATAACTGAGGATAATTTAGTGTATTTTATCTCTAATTTATAAAATTAGATCCAAAAAATAATTAAGAAATAAATTTCTAACAAGATTTCACGAGTTTTTATCTTTTGTAACCTAAGGGTTAGGGGGAGAAGCCTTCACATATTGATCAAGCCTTTCCTTGGTGACCAACTTTTCAGCAAGGATTGCGGTTGTGGCTCGATTTTGTTTTATTTCTTCCCTGGCGAGGTGAGGAATTGTTAGGGGAGGCCTCAGGCCCGCGGGATTTAATCCTGCGGAATTTCCACCCCACTCCGTAGGCAAGCGCCACCAAAATCTCACTGACAATAATAGGCTTCCTCCCCGACTAGAGGACGTGCTCTAAATAATTATTAATACTTTTATTCAGTTATATTTTAGTTTTTTTATATAAGGAATTTGTGAAGAGTTTCAAGTTATATGTTTATTTCCTATAGACTTCTCCGATTACCATCTGTCTGATTTTTGCCTTTGATCTAAAAATTCTTCGATGCGTCTTCTGGTAGATGGAGTTATCTCAAGGGGAAGGTCATGAAAGCAAAACCATTTTTTATCAGCAATTTCAGGTGAATACCTTTCCTTAATATCAAACTTCTTCACGATATAAAAAGCAACAAAATCATCTCTCTTTTCAAAATTATTATGATAAACAGCAAATAAATGAGGTGCTTCTAAGGGGATTACGCCAACTTCTTCTAACAGTTCTCTGACAATGGCTTCCCGTGTGGATTCATTTTTTTTCACCCCGCCTCCAATTGTATACCAACCACTTTGATACGTGTGTTTGATTAAAAGGACTTGATCATTATTGACAACAAGGGCTCTTGCTCCAATGGTTTTAACATTAAAAATTCTAAACACAAGATTTCTTATATTGTGTAATATTTTGTATGTTAAATTTATAATTTTTCTTTTCATATAATTTCTTTCCTAAACCATAAGACAAGGTCATCATCTAGACGAGCCGTATTTCCTGGATCAATGGATTGGTAGTTGTACGTAATGCCTAAACCATCCGGCACATAGCCGCGCCTAACATAGAGCCGTTGAGCATCTCCATAGTCAGCATAAAGTCCAACGCCTATACCGATAAGCGTGCTTTTCTTTCTCGCCTCTGCTTCGGCCAAATCCAGCAGCTTTGATCCAATACCTTGTTTTCTAAATGTTGGGAGAACATTGAAATCAGAAATCTCCGGGATGTATTGCTGATGAAAAGGAGCATACTCGGATTGCCATTTCAAAGTTATGTATCCCGCAAAACTCCCTTCTTGAAGGGCTACCCAGACGCAGCGCTGGTGATTTTCTTGCTCCGCCAAATA
Source organism: Alphaproteobacteria bacterium (assembly GCA_013815465.1). Classification (GTDB taxonomy): domain Bacteria; phylum Pseudomonadota; class Alphaproteobacteria; order UBA9655; family UBA9655; genus UBA9655. Next base: position 15,204 of record JACDGE010000034.1, read on the forward strand.
TTGTTGATAAAGGGATGCGGGCTTGTCCCATCCAAGTTCTGCAAAAGCAGTTACGAGAAGGGGCACGTGGTTTTGTTGTAAAAAGCTTACTTCGCACGTTGTTAATGGCATTTCAGAAAGCTTTTCTTGTACTCGTTTCTTGATAGTCACAATAAGCTCTCACTCTTATGATCCGCAAGCACTTCCTCGATGGTGCGCCATGCATGGGCGGCTTCGACGGCATTTGTTTCCGTGAGGCCGGCTGCAACGATCAAGGCCTTCCATAGGGTCCAGGCTCTGCCTCGAGCCCAGGTGCCGGCATCAAGGGGGAGCAACGCGCGGAAGGCTTCTCGTCTTTCTCCCTTGAATAGCGTCCAAGCGATTGCCAGATCGCAAGCAGGGTCACCCACTGCCAGACCTCCAAAATCAATGACAGCACTCAGCTTCCCTTCTTTCACAAGCAGATTGCCAACACTGACATCGCCATGGACCCACACAGGTGCATCCCGCCAGGTGGTTGCAAGGGCCGTTTCCCAAACCCCAGTCACAGCCTCAACATCGATCTTATCCTTCAGAGAAGCGATGGCTTGCCGTGTCTCACCATCATAGGTCATAAGTGGGCCTCCACGATAAAAGTTATGCGGCCCGGGCTGTAACCCATCCGTCGTGTCTATGCGCTGAAGAGCAGTGAGAAATTCCGCGAGGCTGCTTGCGAAGTCATTCAGATCAGCTATGGGGAAAATGGCTGCCGTATTGCCCTCAATCCAGCGGTAAATCGACCACTCCCAGGGATAACCCTCCCCCGGCTCTCCCATTGCTAAAGGCGTGGGAATGGGAAGGGGCAGTAATGGCGCCAATCGGGGCAACCACTGCTGCTCCTTTTCCACCTTCGCTGCATACTCTGCAGCGCTTGGCATGCGTACAAGCATGTGCTCGCCTAAATGAAAGGTCCTGTTGTCATGCCCACCGTGTACGACCGGCCGGACAGGGAGATCCTTCCATTGAGAAAATTGGGTAGCTACTAAGCGACGCACGAGTGCAGCGTCTATCACTAACGTCTTATTGTCTATCTGCATATTCGTCACTTGTATCTGCCATGAGTTTGCCTAAAATTTGGATGAGAGTTTGCTGATCCCCCTTACGAACTGCCCCGAAAAATGCTGCATCAATACCCTCCACAACGGGCACCAACTGTGAAATCAGTTCTTTTCCTTTGATGGTCAAATAAACCCATTTGGCACGGGTATCTTTTGGGCTTTCTTCCCTTTTAATATATCCTTGGGCAATAAGCTTCTTCAACGATTTTGAAACCGTCATTTGATCCAGTTTGGAGAGACGGGCAACAGCGATTTGGGTCGGGTCTTGGTGATGTTCCTCAAACCAGAGCAACACCGCCATCACGACAAATTGGGCATGGGAAATATCATAATGATCTAGCGCCCTCTTTATCAACCGTTGCCAGGTGATCGTCGTCTGCCAAAGCAAAAACCCAGGACTCTCTTTAGGGGCTTCAAAGCCAAAGGGCGATTTAGGGACCATGAGCCCTCACAATCTTTACTAATTCCTCCATATCTTGAGGGACAGTCGCAGCCACATTTTGCGCCACAAGCTTAACCCACAACCATTTTAAAGGGCCGGTGACAACCAACGTATTGGTTAACCGCAGTCCTTCTTTTGTCTCTTCTATCTCGTGGGTATCGTACATTTTTGCTCCAAAAAAAGTTGTGCAATCCGTAAATTTCCGCCCTTTTTCGATTTCCGTCAGCCTGATCTTAACGGCGGGGGCTCCCTGAGGCTTTAGCATAAAATGGTTCCCAACAGAAAAAGGAAGTTCCATTGTTACATTTTGAGCTCTGAGAGGGGGATTGGTTCGACCTATTTAAGGTGAGACAGGTTGATTTTCTATGCAATAAAAGGGTTCTAAAAAATCATAAATTGACCCTCTAAATTTGGTTGATCTGG
>JACDGE010000119.1 GCA_013815465.1 Alphaproteobacteria bacterium
CTTCTACTCTCAAAGAAAAGTGCAAGCTTAGTTGTTGTACGGGGAAGGCGCCGGATTGGAAAAAGCCGTCTTATTGAGGAATTTGCCAAGGATAAAAGGTTTATTCGATTTTCAGGAATTCCCCCAACTGAAGATGTTACAGACCAATCGCAACGGGATGTTTTTGCAAAACAATTAGGAGATCAACTGGGGCTTCCCGGCTTACAAGCTGCCGACTGGTCCGATCTTTTTACATTACTCGCAAATCAAACAAGAGGAGGAAGAGTTATTATTTTATTTGATGAAATTTCATGGATGGGCTCAAAAGATCCAACTTTTCTTGGAAAACTTAAAAATGCTTGGGATATGGAGTTTAAGAAAAATAATGAATTAATTCTTATCCTGTGTGGATCTGTTTCAACGTGGATCCAAAAAAATATTATTAAGAGCACAGCTTTTTTTGGAAGAATATCACGCTATATCAATCTGGAGGAATTACCTTTAGAAGATTGCAATCAATTTCTTGAGACAGAGGGTTTCCGGGGATCCGTTTATGAAAAGTTTAAAGTTCTTGTCGTTACAGGAGGCCTTCCATGGTATTTGGAGCAGATCCAAGCAACACTTAATGCCGATGAAAACATTAAAAATCTTTGTTTTAGAAAAGATGGAATTCTTGTCAATGAATTTGATCTCATATTTCATGATCTCTTTACACGGAAGAGTGAAATTTACAAAAAAATAATAGAAACTCTTGCAAAGGGCTCTTTAGAGTTTAATAAAATTTATCAAGAGCTAAACTATCCAAAAAGTGGTATTTTAAGTGATTATCTTGAGGAGTTAATTCAGGCAGGCTTTGTTACACGTGATTTTACATGGCTCATAAAAACAGGTAAGGGATCTCGATTGAGTCATTTCCGTCTTAGCGATAATTATTTGAGATTTTACCTCAAATATGTTGCTCATAATTTGGATAAAATAGATCGAGACGAATTTAAAGATATTTCTATGTCTACCCTATCGGGATGGGATTCTATTATGGGATTCCAATTTGAGAACTTGGTGTTAAAGAACCGTAAGAAAGTTAGGAAGATATTAGAGATAAAACCAGAGGACGTTGTTGTTGATAATCCTTTTTTCCAACGAAAAACAGCTAACCAACCTGGGTGTCAAATTGACTACCTTATTCAAACCCGCTTTAACGTGTTATATGCTTGCGAGGTTAAATTTTCAAGAAAAGAGATAACATCTGATATTATCAAAGAAATGAAGGATAAGCTTGAGCGGTTGACGATGCCAAAAGGTTTTGCCTGCTGTCCTATTCTTATTCACGTTAATGGTGTTAATGATGGCGTTCTAGAGAGCAACTATTTCTCTAATGTTATTGATTTTAGTGAATTACTGACCTGAGGGTTGATGAGAAAGTCTCTGCTTTTGAATCCAATTTTTTACATAAAAAAGCCGATGCCCGCAAAAAAAATACATCGGCTTTTTAAGAATCAGATTTTATGCTGCCTTTTTCTTTCGACGGGTTCCCAGTCCAATGCTATTGGCGATCTCTTGACGCCTTTTAGCGTAGTTAGGAGCCACCATGGGGTAATTTGCTGGCAAGTCCCACCGTTCCCGATACTGGTCCGGGGTCATCCCATAGGAAGTCTTTAAGTGCCGCTTAAGCATTTTCATTTGCTTTCCATCTTCCAGGCAGACGATGTAGTCTGGTTTAATAGACTCTTCAATAGGGACGGCCGGCACACCGGGTGAAGAAAGGAGGTGCGCGTTTTGCGAGTTTCTCCCCCTCAAGTTTCGTTGAATTTGTTGAATAAGACTCGGAAGCTCGGAGGACTCGACCGTGTGAGTTGAAACATAGGCCGCAACGATATTAGAGACCATGCACATAATATCCAAGTGGTTAGTTGCATGATCTAGAGAATTGTTTTCATCTGTCATGTAGTTTATTCCTTTTAATAAGTTTATGACTTTTTATATTATAGTTTTGAAAAAATTTAATCAATATATTTTTTAAGTTACAACTCTTCATTTCCTATTTTCTTCAACATCAAATTTTAATTGTATATTAAAAGGCAAAGGAAAATTTTCGTCCCCATGTCCACATCCAGGCAAAGAAAACACGGGGAGATGAATATTTTCTGCAAATCGTTGTATGACGGCAGGGACTAAAGATGTACCATCGGGCTCGTTCCCTCCCACAAAATCACCAAAAATAATTGCTTTGGCATCATCAAACATATTGGCTTGTTGAAGATGCGCCAACATTCGATCGACACCATAACCGCGTTCATCAATATCTTCGAAAAAAAGAATCTTACCTAATGGATTAAACTGCCAGTTTGTTCCAATACTGCATTGCAAGAGACATAGGTTTCCTCCTACAAGCATTCCTGAAAGAGTTGGTGCTGCTCTCGCTTTTGGGTTAATGGGCTTAAGGGCAGGGGGGATATAACGAGAAAATCCTTTCTGTAAGATCTGCAAAACATCTTCTATTGTTTGGGTTCCGACCTTTTGCTTAGCAATTGTTAATGCTGAAGGTCCATGAAGGGTTTGCCAGTTCCAGAACTGATTTAAAAAAACGTGTAAGGCAGTACCCTCACTACAACCAATAAAGAGCTTTTCGCGCCGGGGTTTTTCCATAGGCAAGAGTTTATGAATTAGCCTTGTCAATCCATACCCACCTTGAAGGAGCCAGATCACATCAGCAGAAGAATCATTTAAGGCGCGCTTCAGATGAGCTAAACGTATTTCATCTTTATTTGCACACAAAAGATCTTCTCCCAAAAGGTTAGAAGGTACCGTTATTCGCATCCCTAAGTTTTCAAAGTATGATTTTGTTAACTCTATATCTTGTGCTGTAAGAGGATAAGAAGGCGCTATTAAATGAATATGATTTAGGGACGGCATATTAGTAAAAGCCTTATTCTGTTTTTAAGTCGCTATTTATATATGATATACGAAGCGTCTTCCCCTTGAAATCAAATAATTGAATATAGGGGAGTTAGGTTTTATTCAAGCCGGTTAAGTTTTTCCTGTAGCCTTATAATATGAGGTGAAGATTCTAATTCATTGGCTTTAATTATTGCTAAAGCTTTTATTAGATAATCCACAGCTTGTTTTTTAAACTTTTGAGACTGTTGTTCGGTACCTTCACTAAGTGCTATCGAGGATTTTTTAAGAGAGACGTCAGCCAAAAGTTCCAAACATATGTAACTTTCAGGATCTTTATTCTGTAGAAATATCTTTAAAGCCTTATGAAGAGACTGTTCGGCAGATTCTATTTCCTCTTCGTAAAAATAAATTTTTCCCAAATTTTGCAAAATCTGAGCAGCCTTAATGTGCTTTTCTCCATACCTTTGTTCCACACCTAATAAGGTTTCTTCCAACAAAGGTTTTGCTGTTTCATAATTTTCTAATCCCATGTAGGCATCTGTGAGAAAGCTCATAGCTCGAATCAGTCCGTCATGATTTGCTGGATAATTTTTTCTATAGATTGTAAGGTTTTTTTCAAGTAATTTTTGAGCTTTTTTATAATCTTTTAGCTTTATGTAGGCATTCGCTAAATATATCATGGCCCAGGCTGTAGCGACG
>JACDGE010000120.1 GCA_013815465.1 Alphaproteobacteria bacterium
GCTCTCGAAAGCTGTTGTTCGCCCAGAGAACGGCGCTCTTTGAGCAAATGTCGACCACGCTGGACGCCATTGAACGCACTCAAGCTATTGAGCGGAAGTTGCAGAATATGTTTATCTCGTCGCAACAGGGAACCGTGAAATGAATCATGTCATAACCACCTACGGCGGCGGTGAACTCTTCACCCTTGTCTTTAATGGCATTGCAGCACTGTTTAAGACCGACCACACAGGTCTTGTTATGTCCCTCATTCGGGTTGGACTGATGGTAGGGTCCGTCTATGTGGTGGTCTTGATGCTCGTTAAGAGCCAGGTCATTGAGGGGTTTAAATGGTTTTTATGGGTCGTGGTTGCAACGAATCTTTTGTTTCTTCCCAAAACCACCATTTGGATCCATGATCCTCTTTGTAATACGAGATCAAAAGTTGACAATGTCCCCCTTGCGTTGGGGATTTTTGCAAGTACGGTAAGCCAAGTGGGACGCTCAATTACAGAGCAGTTTGAGTCCGTTTTTACCTTGCCCGATTATATGCCCTATCACCAGACAGGAACTGTATTTGCTTCAAGTTTGATGAGCCAAGTTGGGCAGTTTCGTATTGTGGATCCTACTTTCAAGGGCAACATGGAACGCTTTGTAAACCAGTGTGTTGTGTATGATGCCATGATTGGTCACAAATACACTTTAAATGATCTGCAGAATACTCCGGACATTTGGACACTAGTGATGGATAATGCGTCCCCTGTTCTGGGGTTTTTGTATAAGCAAGATAATGATCCAGGAACAGTTGTGACCTGCAAGGTGGGAGCAGTTGAGCTTAATAAACTTTGGACCGCTCAGATCAAACGAGCCACAGAGATTTATGGAACTCGCGTTAACAACAGGACGCTGACCTTAAACACCTTCAATACAGAGCTTATGGGGAGCGCTAAGCTTTTGTCTGGATCCCTTGAGCTTGCAACTTCGGCAACCGATCTTTTAAAGCAAGAGATGATGATCAATGCGATTGAAGAATCATCTAACAACAAGCTCTCTGAGTTAGGATCAGCCTCAAATTACGCGGCCACAAAAGCACTCCTTCAACAAAGGTCAGCCTATGCAGCCGCAGGTGAGATTGCAGCACGAACTCTGCCACTCTTCAAGAACGTCATTGAGGCTCTCAGTTATGCTCTCTTTATCTTTATTGTTATATTGGCCCTACTTCCCAATGGATACAGAAGCGTCCTCACCTATTGTGGCATCTTAGCTTGGACTCAACTGTGGGCGCCTCTCTATGCTGTTCTTAACCTTATCATGACTCTCTATGGCAAACATGAATCCGTGGGCCATGGTCTTGGAGAAGGCCTTACCCTCCTTAATTCATCGGCCATTATCAATGCGAATGCAGACATGGTCACTCTAGCAGCTTGGCTATCGGTCAGCATTCCCTTCATTTCATACGGCATCCTCAAACAAGGTGCGGCTGCTTTCGTAGGTCTTGCCCAACATTTAGGGTCCGCCATGACAAGTGCAGCAAGTGGGGCAGCAGCTGAGACCGTCTCAGGCAATATCAGCATGGGGAACGTTTCTATGGGGACCCAAGCTTATCAAAACACCTCAGCGTTTCAGCATAGTACGAACCCAACCTATAATGCGTCTCAATTTAAAGCCATGGGAGGATCTGGCATTGAGCAATCAACCTTTGCGGATGGAACCCAAAGCTTAAACAATCAAGCCCAATCCCAACTCAGTGTGCAGATTATGGGCACAGAAAATACAAGCTTTGCCACAAATGAGCATCTAAATAGTGCAAAGAGTTTTCTGGAATCCAAAAGTGCGGCAAGTTCTCAAGCTAGTGAGGCAGCCATGCAAGATACGACCAACTTCTTGTCATCTGTAGGAAAAGCCATCTCTTCCGGCGAGGACTCTCATAAATCAATCAGTGCAACGGATGCCAAGAGCCTTCAGGACTTTAAAAATTACGTGAACGATATTCAACAAAGCACAGGCATGACAGAAGCTCAAGCCGTGGAAGCTGCCATTGGAGCAAGCATTGGAACACCAAAAATTCTCGGGCTTGGCGCCCAAATGAGCGGCAGCTTTTCAAGCACAGCTGCTCGTCAAAAAGGAATAACGGATGCTGAATCCGTTGCAAAAAACAGCAACTATTCCCAGAGTTTCGATAAGGTCATGTCAGCGTCTCAAAGTTTCTCAGAATCACAAACTGGCACAAATAATAAGGAACTGGGAAGAAGTGCCTCCTCCAGCCTCAACCGTGCTCAAAGTTTGAGAGAGGAAGTATCAGTTGCCCAAACTCAAGTCGACACTCTTTCCAAAGACATTTCCTCAAGCGAAGGCAAATCCATGAGCGTCAATAAAAATTTGACCCAGCCCCTAATTGAATTCATTGCCCATCAACCCGTCAATTCGGGGCCTCATTCAATGAGCCCCCATTTAATGGGAACAAATGGCTCACCACAAGGGAAAATCGGCTATGAAGGAGCCCGTCATATTATGGAAGCTAATGGAAGCGATGCAAAGTCCTATTACAAGCGTTTCGAGCAGACGCACCCTCAATATTCTATTCAGAGTATCAACTCTGTACAGGCAAAGTCAGCTCTTTCCTCAAACTTTGAGGCAGAGTCTGCCAAACTCAGAGAAAGCTCTAATTCTGGTGTTACTCAGCGCCATGTTCAAAATACGGGTAATATTCTAGCTCAAGGCAAAAACGCTCAGCTAGATCCTAACCATACACCTCAAAGCATCAAGCAAGAAGTGACAGACTTTATTGATACAAAAGGTACAGCAATTGATAAAGGGAAAGAGGCTATTGATGGACATGAAAAAGAGCTCCGAACGGCAGAAAAGGTTTCGCAAAGTGCAACCCTGGGCGGCACGGCTTCCAAGAATCTACTCAAAAGCGGCTGGAATGGAGCAGCAAGTGTTGTGGAAGATCTTGGCTCTGACAAACCTCAGCCCGTTGATCAAACGCCCTACAATTCTCCACTAAATAGGAAATAAACATGGTATTTGTTAAAACCATCACGCAAGGCGGACAAGTCCACATCCACCAGCTGCGCATGTTGAAACAAATTCTGATTGCAGGATCCGTTGTGGCCTTTGTTTCTGGGTTGGGGTGTTTTGTGTGGAAGGCCCAAAGCTTGCCAAAGCACGACTGGCGTATGTTTTATGAGATTTATTGGGCGAAGTTTATGGTCGCAACCAATCCTGTTGGAAATCATGCGCGCCTTACCCAAATGTATACGCCTCCCATTAAAGGGGTTCCCCTTAAAGGGGCGCCCTTAAAGGGCAGACCCTACAAAAGAAGTTGCTTGAGCGTTCTCAACGATCCCCTGCTTAAAAAGGCAGCCCAAAGGATGGAAGTTATTCTTGAGCATATAGCATGCCAAAGCTTGAAATTCGCCGCCCTCATGTTTTTAGGCGTTATGGGGCTGTGGTTTTTTATGGGGAGATCTCACAAAAAACCACAGCATCAACGAGGAAATATGCTTGTTCCCTGGCAGAGCCTGAAAGCTCTTATCAAAGAAATGGACCAAGACTCTGACTTAAAAATTGCTGGGCTTCCTCTGCTGAAAA
>JACDGE010000035.1 GCA_013815465.1 Alphaproteobacteria bacterium
AAACAAGGGCTGATTAACTTTCAAAGATGCGCGGCTCGCTCCATAAATGACACCATAGAAACCATCCTCAAACTCTTGGAAAGGGCTAAAAATGTCATCTTTTAAAAAAGTGACGGGTAGTGTGGGGCGAGGCTAAGAACCCAGCAGAGAGAGTTGACGAAGTGCAAGAGAATCAAATTCCAGATTGGCTGACACAGGCGCAGATCTTTACGAGTGGAGCTCAAATCGAAGACCCTTCTGTGGAAGAAGAAAATCCTTTAGCTCGGGCAGGAATCTTTACAATAAAAATACAGGAAGAAGACAATAAAAATGCACAAAATACCGGTGGATTTTTTTCTTCTGCTGCAAGCTATTTAAATAGTGGATTTGAAACAGTCAAAAACGTTGCTCAAAAAGTGGTCAGCGCAATGGCTGCGCCTTTTCAAAGCGCTTATCAATCTGTGTGTTCTTGGTTCTAAAAGGAAACGCTTAACTGAATCAAGCCAGTAACTTAGCCTTAAAGGTAGAGTGCTGGCTGGACGCTTCAGGAAGATTGAATTGTGATTTGAGACCCCGGGCTTGATCCGGGATCTCAATAACACAACACCGGATGAAACCGAGCGTTCAACCTTCCTGCCTGACAAAAAACACTTCAAACAAAACAGGTTGCAATTTTTCCCAAATATTCTTATGGTGGGGACGGTTTTCATTGGGGCGTAGCCAAGCGGTAAGGCAGCGGTTTTTGGTACCGCCATGCGAAGGTTCGAATCCTTCCGCCCCAGCCACCTTTCATCTTGCTTAAAATCCTTAATTCCTCTATTCTACCGCAATACCTTTGAGGAAAGAAATACATGAAAACCGATACCCACAAAAATAAAGATTCGCATAAGGATTCACTTTGGGACAATGTAAAATCACTTATATATGCCCTTCTCTTAATGCTTTTGATTCGCACAGTTTGGATGCAACCTTTTCATATTCCCTCTGGGTCGATGATTCCTACTCTTTTGATTGGGGATAATTTATTTGTCTCTAAAACAGCTTATGGATACAGCCGCTATTCTATCCCTTTTGGCGGTAGCATTAACTATTTCTCAGGACGTATCTGGAGCGCAGAACCGAAGCAGGGAGAGGTTGCGGTTTTCCGCTCTGTAATAGAACCGGATACAGATTTCATCAAACGCGTCATTGGCGTGCCGGGTGATCGTATCCAAATGAAGGAAGGGATTCTTCATATTAACGATGTGCCTTGTCCTGTTGAACCTGCGGGAGAGGTTACAACCATTAATGACAATGGAACGATCTTAAAGGCCGCTCAATACATAGAAACGCTCCCTAATGGCCTTAAACACTTTATTATCATGCAGGGTCCCTTTGGCGCAGGCACCTATGATAATACACCAGTCTATGAGGTCCCTGCAGGCCATTTCTTTATGATGGGCGATAATCGTTGGGGGTCAAACGATAGTCGTGCTCAAGGCGTTGTGGGCTATATCCCCTTAGAGAATTTTGTGGGACGCGCGAGCTTTATTTTCTTTTCCACAGGTGGCCATACCGCTCTTTGGGAAATTTGGAAGTGGCCCTTAACCGCTCACTATAATCGGATTGGGCACGGCATTCATTAATGAAAACGCTTGGAAGAGTTTTGATAGGTCTGGTTGTTTGTGCTTCCTTTTCCCTCATTCTTATGCGGGTATTTTGGATGCAACCGTTTAATATTCCTGCAGGATCTATGATCCCGACTGTTTTAATTGGTGATAATATACTTGTTTCGAAAACAGCTTATGGATATAGTCGCTACTCTTTTCCATTTGGGAAGAATATTAATTATTTTTCTGGCAGAATGTGGGGGAAAGAACCAAAACTCGGAGATGTTGCTGTGTTCCGGTCTGTCGCAGAACCGGGTACAGATTTTATAAAACGAGTGGTCGGTCTTCCAGGCGATCGGATCCAAATAAAGAAAGGCATTCTCCATATTAATAGTGTCCCTTGTCCCCTTGAACCTGCGGGGGAATTTGAAACAGTTAATAATGATGGAACGATTTTAAAAGCTCCTCAATTTATAGAAATGCTTCCTAATGGGTTGAAACATTCAATCGTTAAACAAATCCCTTTTGGCGAAGGGAGATATGACAACACGGCTTATTTCGATGTTCCTCCTGGCCATTACTTTATGCTAGGTGATAATAGAGACGCATCTAATGATAGTCGTGTCCAAGGTCTCATTGGTTATATTCCCCTCGAAAATCTTGTAGGACGGGCCAGCTTTGTTTTCTTTACAACAGGGAGCCACGCTTCTCTTCTGGAACCTGAGAACTGGTCTTTAAAAGCTGATTATAATCGAATAGGTCAAGGCATTCATTAATGAAAGACATTGAGGAAATTTTAAGCTACTCCTTTAAAAATCCTCGCCTCCTAAGCCAAGCGTTGACACACCCTAGCGCTTTGCCTTCCGGGCAAGGCGTAGAGTTTGAACGCTTAGAGTTTCTCGGAGATCGTGTATTAGGGCTTGTCGTGTCTCAATGGCTTTTTGAAGAGTTCCCCTCAGAAAAAGAAGGTGATCTGGCTAAGCGTTTAGCGGGACTTGTACGAAAAGAAACACTCGTTGATATTGCGAAACTTATTGATCTTGATTCCTTTATGGTGATGAAGCGAGAAAAAAGCACATCAGGGAATAAGCGGCTTGAGACATTACTGGCCGACGGTTGCGAAGCACTTATTGGGGCTCTCTATCTAGATGGGGGACTAGAGGTTTCCCATTCGTTCATACATCATTATTGGAAAGATTTATTCAAGAATACCCATGAACCTCCCCGAGATTCCAAATCCATCCTGCAAGAATGGGCGCAAGGAAAAGGGAAGACTCATCCTGAGTATGTAGTGGTCGGATCTTCAGGCCCCGCTCACGCTCCCAGATTTATTATTCAGGTAAATGTCAACGATATGGATCCTGCCATCGGAGAAGGATCCTCCAAAAGATTAGCAGAACAAAAGGCGGCTCAAAATATGTTAAATATGATTCATTGCCATGACTAAATGTGGATTTGTAACGGTTGTAGGGGCGCCGAATGCGGGTAAATCAACCCTAATTAATGGGCTTGTCGGACGTAAGGTTACGATTGTCTCCCCAAAGGTTCAAACCACTCGCCATCGGATTTTAGGGGTAGCTCTTGAGGAGGACACCCAGATTGTCCTTGTTGATACCCCCGGGATTTTTTCGACCCCTAAAAGACGCCTCGAAAAAGCAATGGTCCACAGTGCTTGGGATAGCCTAAGTGACGCAGACGGTATTATGCTTATTGTCGATGTGAGCCAAAGAAGCTTTGAGGAAACAGAAAAAATACTTAGTAAACTGGAACTGTATAAGAAAAAAGCGGTTCTAGTTCTCAATAAAATTGACCTGATTCCTAAGGAGAAATTATTAGAGCTCGCCCAGAATTTTTCAAGGGATTCGATTGATCAAATCTTTATGATTTCTGCTCTTAAAGGGGATGGGATAAAGGACATCAAGACCTATTGGGCGACGCGACTCCCTGAGGGCCCCTGGCTTTTTCCAAAAGATCAGCTGAGCGATCTGTCTGAACGGCTTTTGGCCGCTGAGATCACCCGAGAGGAAATATTTTTCCGCCTGCATGAAGAGCTCCCTTATGCGATTTGGGTTGAGACGGAAAGTTGGGAAGAATTCAAAAATGGTAGCGTTAAAATAAGACAAATCATTTATGTTCAAAGGGAGAGCCAACGTCCCATTGTTTTAGGTCATGGTGGAACTCAGATCAAAGCCATCGGCGCTGCTTCTCGCCGCCAGCTCACAGCCATCCTTCAAAGACCTGTTCATCTTTTTTTGCAAGTAAAAGTGAAAGCAAATTGGATGGATAATCCTCGGCTGTATGCTAGCGTTGGGCTTGATTTTAAGAGTGGAGGAGCTTAATCTTAAAAAAGACTCTGTGATAAGTGGACTTCTATTCCTTAAAAGGAATGGAAAACGAGCAAGATAAAAGCAATAAAAATTGCAGTTTCCCTGATGTTAATTATTTAGTTTTAACATATTTTAATGTTTTTTAGGGTTATTTTTTAATTCTAAGGGTGTAGGCGTTAAAGATTTTTCTCTCTAAATCTTGCCTACACCTTATTTCTAACTTAGGATTGCCGTTCCCCTATTTGAAGGGATAGCAATGAGAGAACAGCGCATAATATGGAATGGCAAGATGAAGGCATTATTTTGCACACTCAATCTCTGGGAGAGCGTAAGCAAGTTATCAGCTTGTTTACGCTTTCTCATGGACGTTGTGCGGGCGTCTTCCAAGCTACGCAAAAGAGCAAGGGATGGGTCCAATGTGGGGGAAAGGTAAAAGCCCGATGGGGGGCACGCCTTGAAAATCACATTGGCTATTGGAATCTGGAGCCGCTGGGATCAAATACGGCCTATTTGCTCGATTCTCCTGGTCCTTTGAGCGCCCTCTTAAGTGCGGCAACCCTTTGCCAGCTGGCCCTTCCTGAGCGACAGACTTACCCCCACCTTTATGCGCAATTTCAAGAGCTGTTACAAAATCTTACCTCGACTGATTGGGCCCGCGCATATGTCTTTTTTGAACTGACCCTTTTAAAAGAAATGGGCTATGGGCTGGATCTGGAGACCTGTGCCGTTACCGGCTCCACCTCTGATCTTGTGGCCGTCTCTCCGCGTACAGGGCGCGCAGTGTGTGAGAGCGTTGCAAAGCCTTATGAGGGGCGCCTTCTACCTCTTCCTTCCTTTATTTACCAAGAAATCGATCCAAATGATAAAGAAATCCTCGACGCCCTGCGTCTTACAGGCTATTTTCTGGAGAGATATGTTTTAGGGCGCACTCTTCCTGCAGCAAGGATGCGACTTTTACAACGATTTATAAGCATGAGGAACTGTGTATGACAATCCGTGATGTTGAACTCGTAGAAGCTCTGGGTGAGCGGTATTTATCCTATGCGCTTTCGACCATTATGCAGCGCTCTCTCCCTGATGTAAGGGATGGGCTGAAGCCCGTCCACCGCAGACTCCTGTATGCCATGCGAGAGCTCAAGCTTGATCCAAAGTCTGGCTATAAAAAGTGCGCCCGCGTTGTGGGGGATGTGATTGGTAAATTCCACCCCCATGGGGAAGGATCCATCTATGATGCCATGGTGCGGTTGGCCCAAGACTTTGCCGTGCGACTGCCTCTGGTGGATGGTCAAGGAAACTTCGGAAATATCGATGGCGATTCAGCGGCTGCTATGCGTTACACAGAGGCCCGCTTAACGGCAGCCGCTGAGGCATTGATGGAAGGACTTGATCAAAATGCCGTCGATTTTAAAGCGACCTATGATGGGGAAAATATCGAGCCGGTGGTGATGCCCGCTGCTATCCCCAATCTTTTGGTCAACGGATCCACAGGCATTGCGGTAGGGATGGCCACGAGCATTCCCCCCCACAACCTAAGCGAAATCTGTGACGGTCTTATCGCTCTAATTCGTAACCCCCATATTTCGATTGAGGAGCTCGTGCAACTCATTCCTGGTCCTGATTTCCCCACAGGAGGGCTTTTGGTTGAGAGTCGTGAAAGTATTCTAAAAGCTTACATGACGGGACGGGGAAGCTTTCGCTTACGGGCGAAATGGGAAGTGGAAAAGCTTGAGCTGGGTCAATACCAGATTGTGGTGACGGAAATCCCCTATTTTGTTCAAAAATCTAAGCTTGTGGAAAAGATTGCAACCCTGCTTGGGGATAAAAAGCTCCCTCTCTTGGGGGATATGCGGGAAGAATCTACAGATAAAGTACGCCTCATTTTTGAGCCAAAAACACGCACGGTCGATCCCGTTGTTCTGATGGAATCCCTCTTTCTCCACACGGATCTAGATGGACGTTTTCCTTTGAACATGAACGTGGTCGATGGTACGGGCGTTCCGGGGGTCAAAAACCTTAAACAAGTCCTCGAGGCCTTTTATGTCCATCGTCTCGATGTTTTAGAGCGCGTAACCTGCTTTCGTCTAGATAAAATTGATCATCGGCTTGAAATTTTAGAAGGCTACCTCATTGCTTTTCTGAATATTGATGAAGTGATTCGTTTGATTCGGGAAGAAGACAACCCCAGTCCTATCATGCAGACAAAATGGGGGTTAAGTGAAGTTCAGGCGGAAGCTATCCTTAACATGCGTCTTCGTAGTCTACGGAAACTCGAGGAAATTCAAATCCGTGGCGAGCATGATAGTCTTTCGAAAGAGAAAAAGGGCCTGGTGAAACTCTTAGAAACTCCCTCCCGTCAGCAAGAAAAGATTATTAAGGAAATTGAAGCGATTCAAGCCCAATTCCATAAAGGAACTGAACTGGGCCAGAGGCGCACCGTTCTTGCCGATCTTCCCCAAGACATTGTGATTCCTTCCGAAGCCATGATGGAGCGCGAACCTGTAACTGTTGTCTGCTCTCAAAAGGCGTGGATTCGGGCGCTCAAAGGCCATACCATTTTGGCTGATGATATTAAATATAAGGATGGAGACGGCGAGCAATTCCTTTTGAAAGCTGAGACAACGGATAAGCTGCTTGTTTTTACTTCCCTGGGACGCTTTTACACCCTTACTGTGGGCAAGCTTCCCGGAGGGCGGGGACATGGTGATCCCTTGCGTCTTCTTATCGACCTTGCCCCAGAAGAAGAGGTTGTGGACATCTTTCTCCATTCTTCCCAGAGTGAAGATGTAAAAGTTCTGGTGGTATCAGCAGAGGGGCGAGGCTTTGTGATCTCCCGCGCAAGCTTGGTGGCTCAAACGCGGGCCGGAAAACAGATTCTTAATGTGGAGGGCACAAAAGCAGCCCTTTGTCGTGAGGTTGGGGGCGATCACATTGCTCTTATCGGAAAAAATAGAAAGCTTCTCATTTTTAGAATGGATGAGATTCCTGAGATGGCACGTGGCAAAGGCGTCATCCTTCAGCGTTATAAGGGGGGAGGGGTGTCGGATGTCAGATTCTTTACCCTAGAAGAAGGCCTTTCCTGGAAAATCGGTGAAAAAACGCGCTTGGAAATGAATCTGCGTCCTTGGATTGGAAAAAGAGGGCAGGGAGGGAAGCTTCCTCCAGTTGGATTTCCGAGAACGAATCAGTTTTGAGGTGATAGGGATAAGTAGAAGGGGTGGATGCATGTCATTTCAACTATAGTGCATTAAGTTGAAGATGCCTCAACTCCTCAGGTGTCATCCTGAATTTATTTCAGGATCTTTTTTAGATGCTGAGACAAGTTCAGCATGACAGTCTGGAGAGGTCATGATGGCTATGTGATCTCCAATTCAAACTAACTCACTATATCTAAGAACATCATTGTGACGAGCACCAGCAACCAAGCAATCCAGCCCTTTCTTGTTGCTTTGGATTGCTTCAAGCTCTGCGCGGGCTCGTAATGAGGTCTTCGCGCCGGCATGCACTTCTTCTAAATTACTCGTACTCAATCACTCGGGCATTGGAGTAATCTTTCTAAATTATGTAACACTGCTATACTGAAACATTGCAATACTGAGTCAACACCTCGTTCTGACGCGCCTCTAAAACAGGAACCGAAAAATCCTTGATCAGTTCTTCAAAAAGCTGATGCCAGTTCAATTGTGCCTTAAGATGCATGAAGACAGAACCTAGCCCCACGGCTGCTCGATCCATAAAAACGAATTCTCGGGGTGGCTTGACTCCCCCACGGCGTTTGAGTTCGTCAAAAACAGCGCCCGCAACTTTTTGGCCTTTTAAACCGGAATAGTTTTCATCAAGAGGGCGTACCCGATCGTCTAAAAGAGGTTCATATAAAAACTTTGCCCAAAGATTCAAGACCTTCACTAAATCCTTTGTAGGGTCCGTGAAACCCCAGGTACGGTAGGCCTCAACGGCCAAGTCCTCGTCCCCCGTTTGAAATGATTTATAAAGATCGAGAACGCCCTGAATGAGAGAGGGCTTAAAAATACGTATACATCCAAAATCAAGAAGATTTAATTTCCCCTCTGGACTCCATGAATAATTTCCCAGATGGGGATCTCCGTGCAAAATACCATAATGGTAAAGGGGATAATACCAAGCTTTAAAGAGATAGGTGGAAGCCTCATTCCGGACTTCCTGAGGGGCATCGCGCAAGCTTAAAAGTTTTTCACCTTCTAACCAAGACATGGTCAAAAGACGCCGGGTTGTTAGAGAATCCATCACCGTTGGCACTTCTGCAAAAGAAAAAACCCCGAGCATTTCCTTGAAAAGCTTCATGTGCTGTGCTTCTTGAAGATAGTCGAGTTCCTCCCGCAATCGATCTGCAATCTCTGCCTGAAGATTTCCTGTATCAAGAGAGCCATTAACCATTTCAAAAGATTTCAAGATAAACTTGAGCTGACTTAAATCTGCTTCCACAGCTGATCCCATCTCAGGATACTGAAGCTTACACGCAAGAAGGCGCCCGTCACGAGCTTCCGCCTTATGGACTTGTCCCAGGGATGCGGCTGCGGAGGCCGTTGGTTCAAACCTCTCAAAATGACTCTGCCACCCTTGCCCCAGTTCAGCCTGCATACGCCTTTTCACAAAGGGCCACCCCATGGACGGGGCATTGGATTGGAGCTCAAGAAAAGCAGTCGCATATTCAGGCGGCAGCATATCAGGAACGGTTGCCAAAATCTGAGCAATCTTCATGAGAGGACCTTTCAGATGTCCAAGAGTTTTCTTCAGGTCGTCTGCGTGTTGGGGGCGTTTAAGAGAAACACCAAGATACTGATCCCCTACAAGCCGCGCCATTAGCCCTCCAACAGCCGCACTCACATGGGTGTATCGCTTTAGGCGGCCAGTTAGGGAATTTTCACTCATACAACCCCTTGAGCGTCATCCTCGCCTCCACGAGGACAGGGACGACGCCAGTGGGGAGCAGCAAAAACTCGTACAAATCGTTAGTTAGTGCTCTCACTTTGTACCCGCTTGAATGCGCGCAATCCGAAGAATATTCGTAGAACCCGAAACGCTAAAAGGAACCCCAGCTGTTACGACAATGCGATCATTGCTTTTGGCAAATCCTTCACTCTCCGCAAGCAGGCACCCGTTATGGACCGCTTCTGAAAAGCTACTAATTTCTTCACTTTTCACCGCATGCACCCCCCATATAAGAGATAGCTTACGGGCAACCTTGATTTCTGAGGTAAGGGCGAGAATAGGAACTTCGGGGCGCTCCCGTGCTGCTCTTAAGGTCGTTTCTCCCGAGCTCGTGAAGGTCACAATCGCGGAAGCTTCAATAGTATGCACCACCTGACGGGCTGCAGCCGTGATCGCATCAGAAGTGGTCGCCTCCGACGCGGGCAAGTTTGCATCCTGCATTTTGCGGTAAAAAGGATCTTTCTCAACGTGGGTGATGATTTTATTCATAATGGTCACCGATTCAACCGGATAATGCCCTGAAGCAGATTCTGCAGACAACATGACCGCATCGGCTCCATCGTAAACGGCCGTTGCTACGTCCGAGGCCTCCGCACGGGTAGGTGTGGGGGATTTAATCATAGACTCTAGCATTTGTGTCGCAACAACCACAGGTTTTCCATATTTTCGACAACACTGAATAATGCGCTTTTGAATGCTGGGGACTTCCTCAGGCGGCATTTCTACGCCCAAATCTCCACGAGCCACCATAATCCCATCGGAAAGTTTGACAATTTCTTCCAAGTGATCAATGGCCAGGGGTTTTTCAAGCTTAGAAATAATACTTGCCCGATCTTCAATCAAAGTCCTGGCCTCTAATACATCATTTGGACATTGCACAAAGGAAAGAGCCACCCAATCCACACCTAAATTCAGGCCAAACTCTAGATCCACTCGATCTTTGGAGGTCATAACAGAGATAGGCAATGCCACAGTCGGAACATTAAATCCCTTCCGATCGGAAAGAGAGCCCGCTGTTAAAACCCGTGTTTCAATTTTATCAGGGCCAATGTTCTGTACACGAAGCCTCACTTTTCCGTCATCGAGTAATAAGTCAGAACCTTGCTTGAGGGCCTCAAAAATTTCTGGATGGGGGAGAAAAACGCGGGTTTCGTCACCAGGCTCTTTATTCTGATCCAGGAGAAACGTTTGCCCCTCTTGCAAGAGGATAGATTTTTGCCTGAAGGTTCCAATACGTAATTTAGGCCCCTGAAGATCCATCATGACGCCAATAGGTCGTTTCTTTTCTTTCTCCAGTTCTCGAATCGTTTGGTAGCTTTGTTCATGGTCCTTATGGGTTCCATGGGAAAAGTTTAATCGAAAAGTATCCACACCTGCTAAAAATAGTTTCTCAATCATTTCTGCTGACGAACTTGCAGGCCCAATGGTTGCAATAATTTTTGCACAACGATGACGGCGCATATTAAACTCCTTTTTGTTTATACCCTTTGCTTTTCAAGCCTGCCCATGCGAAGGCGAGGATCTGCAGTGGTGCCCGACTTCTTGAAATCTTTTGGGTATAAGGGATTATGATTTTTTTTCATCAATCCGTAAATCCCCAATTGCCAAAATCGGTGATTTCCATTTATATGAACATGAAACTTAACCCCTGAAGGAGAAATATTATGAGTGATGTCGGTGGTGTATCCTCTGCTCAACTTAAATCATTTATTGAGCGTATTGAACAACTTGAAGAAGAGAAAGCGGCCCTTGGAGAGCAAATTCGTGATGTATTTTCTGAAGCTAAAGGATCAGGTTTTGATGTAAAAGTCATTCGCCAAGTTCTTAAAATACGGAAATTAGAAACACAAGAACGTTTAGAGCAAGAAGAACTGTTAGATCTTTACATGACAGCTCTTGGAATGACTCTACCTTCTTCGAAGGCACAAGAAGCGGCTTAACCAGTTGTCAGATAATCCTTTGGCGTCATTCCCTTCCTCACGGAGTGGGAGAGCTCGGGGACTCAAGAAAATTTATATCTTGTCCCCTGGGCCCCTGACATTAAGGAGATCTACTCCTCCGCTTACGCGAAGAGTAAGATTTCCTAAATTCAGGGAGGACGCCCGTGGGGGATCTGACTACTGACTACTGATAACTACCCGCTGTTTCCTTACTTTTCCTTTGATTGCAGGAAGCCTTTCCCGTCATCCCGGAATTCATAAACTGCATCAGCAGTATTTGTACTCACAGGCAAGACCTCACCAACATAGGCTTCAGTTGCGACAGCTGTTCCAAGGGATTCATGGTAGTTTTTTTCTGCTGCACCATAGCATTCTTTCCAATCTTCCCCATTATCACTGTTATTTCCTGTATCACACGCTCTTTTAGCCGCAAAAAGCGCACTACACGCTGCGTGGGAAGTCCCTAATGCTGCCATACATTCACTATATGTTTGCGGAATCCCTGGAGAAAACTTTGGTGTGACAGATGTTGCGTCAGCCGTACCTATAAATGTGAACAGTGTTACAGCAAATGTTGATAAAATATTAAATTTCATTTATTTTTCCCTTATTACTTCATTAAGATATGACTCTATGGCCAATATATGAGAAGTATGCAGGGAATGGTCGTTTTTGTCAATTGAAGGGCTTTTAGCCCTTATAAAATTTTCTTTGCTTGTGTTGTTTTTGAGTCTCAGTCCTGAACGAGTAATCAGTAATCAGCTAGTCCTTGAACGTGAAGCACAGGAGCTCTACCACAAAGGTCTTTCTGATTACTGGGTACTGACTACGCACCCTCAGCATTCTTAGCTTTAGTTTTGCTGTAAACAATGATGGGGTTAGCATTCGTCGCAATGACTTCCTCATTAATGATAATTTCTTCTACATTTTCAAGAGTCGGAAGCTCAAACATTGTATCAAGAAGGGTAGATTCAAGAATAGATCTCAGTCCTCGCGCCCCTGTTCTTCTTTCAATAGCTTTTTTAGCGATGGCTTTTAAGGCCCCTTCTGTGAAGCTTAACTCAACCCCTTCCATATTGAAAAGACGGTTATATTGCTTAATAAGTGCATTCTTAGGTTCGGTCAAAATTTCAATGAGGGCGCTTTCATCCAAATCATTAAGGGTTGCAATGACAGGAAGGCGACCAATGAATTCTGGAATAAGACCAAATTTCAAAAGATCTTCCGTTTCTAGGTCTTGCAAAATTTCACCTGTATGGCGCTCTTCCGGTCCTCTAACATCAGCACCGAATCCTATAGAAGATCCCCGCCCACGAGAGGAGATAATCTTTTCAATTCCTGCAAAAGCCCCTCCACAAATGAAAAGAATGTTCGTGGTATCAACCTGCAGAAATTCCTGTTGAGGGTGCTTACGCCCTCCTTGAGGAGGCACAGAAGCAACCGTCCCTTCCATAATTTTAAGAAGAGCTTGTTGAACACCCTCGCCAGATACATCCCGAGTAATAGAAGGGTTGTCTGACTTTCGTGAAATTTTATCGACTTCATCAATATAAACAATCCCGCGTTGAGCTTTTTCCACATTATAGTCTGCCGCTTGTAAAAGCTTGAGGATGATATTTTCTACATCCTCTCCCACATAGCCAGCTTCTGTTAGGGTGGTCGCATCTGCCATGGTAAAGGGAACATCAATAATGCGCGCAAGGGTTTGAGCCAATAAAGTTTTGCCACATCCCGTGGGGCCCACAAGTAAAATGTTGGATTTTGAAAGCTCTACATCCTGGCTGTGATTTCCGTGTTTGAGGCGTTTATAATGGTTATGTACGGCGACAGATAATACTTTTTTCGCCTTGTCTTGACCAATCACATAATCGTTTAAAACATCAAAAATTTGCTTTGGGGATGGGACATCATCGAAAGAACGCACGAAGGGTCCTTTGCTTTCCTCTTTAATAATATCTGTGCATAAATCAATACATTCATCACAAATAAAGACGGAAGGCCCAGCAATCAGCTTACGAACTTCATGTTGTCCTTTTCCACAAAAGGAACAATAGAGCGTGCTTCTCGTTTCTTCACCGGTTGATTTTTTCATAGCATGCTCCTTTCGTTTGATCTAATAGAAGGATCGATTGGTAATGCAATCCTCTGCATACACATTAATCCTTCCCTCTACTTATAGAATCGCATGAATGTGCCAATAAATCGTTAACATTAGAATTAAAATTGTCTTTTTTTTGCTTTTTACGCACTTTTTTTGTCTTCTTTCGGGGCAGGCCGGTGGTTGACAACTTTATCAATAAGACCAAAGGCTTTAGATTCTTCAGCGCTCATGAAATTATCGCGATCCATAGCCTTTGTAATTGTTTCGAGATCTTGACCCGTCCGTTCAGCATAAATTCTATTTAAACGAGCTTTTACCTCTAAAATTTCACGAGCATGTATCTCAATATCAGAGGCTTGTCCTTGAAACCCTCCCCAGGGTTGGTGAATCATTACACGGGCATTTGGTAAACAATACCTTTTTCCGTGTTTGCCCGCCATAAGAAGAAAAGATCCCATTGAGGCGGCTTGCCCAAAACATAGGGTCGTGATATCCGGTCGGATATATTCCATCGTATCAAAAATAGCAAATCCAGAAGTTACACTTCCCCCTGGTGAGTTAATGTAAAGATTTATATCCTTATTGGGGTCTTCCGCTTCCAAAAAGAGAAGCTGAGCACAGATAAGACTGGAAACTACGTCATCAATAGGTCCGTTCAGGAAAATAATTCTTTCCTTAAGCAAGCGGGAAAAAATATCAAATGATCTCTCTCCGCGAGCAGTTTGTTCAATAACGATGGGTACTAAGTTGCTCATATTTCTCTCCAAATAGTTGTTTTTTTCGGCAATTGAACGTAGGTAGTGCATGCCTCCGGTAGACAAATAACCTGCACTTATTCTCCCTCTTTCTTCTTTTTAGGTGTTTTAGGTTTTTCTGATTGAGACACAATCATTTTTTCGGCCTCTTCTTCCTCAAAAGACAGAATCTTTTCAAGCTCTTCTGGGGTAACCTTTTTCTCCGTTACAGTTGATTGCCCCAAAATAAAGTCTACAACCTTGTTTTCAAAAATAGGTGCTCTTAAGGAATCCATAGCAGGTGCGCTGTTACGGTAGAATTCAAAAATTTCTTTCTCTTGACCGGGAAATTCTTTAGCCTTGGCCATGAGAGCATTCAAGAGTTCCTGATTGCTAACGGTAAGTTTGTTCCGATTCCCAATTTCAGCAAGGACGAGGCCTAAACGCACCCGTCGCTCTGCAATTGTTTTGTATTCTCTTCTGAGTTCTTCTTCATTTTTGCCAGCCAATTCTTCAAAAGATTTTTCTTTCTCACCTTTTTTTAAATTAGCATTTGAAGCATCCTTTTGATCTATGCCAAGCTCGCGACAAAGTTGTTCCCAAATATTTTCAAATTCCATATTGACCATATTTTCTGGAACTTCAAAAACAAAACGTTTCGCTAAGGCATCCAAAACGTGGCGCTTTGTATTCATAAAGCTATAACCTGTATAATCCTTTACAATATTTTGCTGAACAAAACCCTGCATTGCCTCGAGGGAGTCAAAGCCGAGTTTAGTTGCAAGGGCCGAATCAATGGAAATAGGGTCAGCTTCGTGAATATCTATGATTGTGACATCAAATCGCGCCGGTTTATTTGCATATCGATCTTCATGATATTCTTTGGGGAACGTCACGTTCACAGTCACATGGCTGCCTTTATCCTGACCAATTAATTGATCTTCGAATCCAGGAATGAAAGATCCTGACCCCAGTTCAAGCGGATGTGCTTTGCCCGCCCCCCCTTCAATAGGTTGATCGTCAATAACTCCTTCAAAATCGACAATAACAATATCCCCTTGTTTCGTTTTGCGAGGATTTTGAATTGGGTGGGTTTCTCGATTTCGTTTTGCAATCGTCTCAATAACAGTAGAAATGGCTTGAGCAGGAACCTCCACAACATATTTTTCAAAGGAAAGATTGTCTAAATTAATATCTCCAATGACAGGGAGTACCTCCATCTTTAATTCAATATCTAAGTCTTTTTCTTCTTCGTAGGATTTAATATTTACGTTTGGTTTAAGAGAAGGTTTAATGTCTTTTTCTTTTATAACCTGTTTAATCCCACTATCGACACAGTCTTCTATAACTTCAGAGAGAACTTCTGCTTTGTAGCGTTTTTTCAAAAGGTCCAGCGGAACTTTCCCAGGTCGGAATCCAGGAATTTTTACCTTCTTGCCAATGGATTCAAGACGGGTAATCAGTTTTTTTTCGACCTCGCTTGCTGGGATCTTAATATCAAATTCCCGCTTGAGACCTTGAGAGAGTGTTTCTTTAATTTGCATAATAGTTATCTCGCCTACCGTTACAGTAAAAATTTATGTTAAAAAAAATCTTAATGACCCTTTTCTGCTTTGTACAGCAATTTTGGTGCGGGTGAGAGGACTTGAACCCCCACGACTTTCGTCACCAGATCCTAAGTCTGGCGTGTCTACCAATTCCACCACACCCGCTTAAAAAAGAGTAATAGCATACCTTATTAAATTTTAAAATGTTCTATAATTAAGAAAATTCATCATTCTGCATTATCTCTTCATTTTCTTAATTTTTTATTAACTTTTTTCTGATAAAAATGGGTTGTATAAAAAAACAAATACAATACTGCCAAATAAAACATATGAGGAGCACTTCATGAGTAAAGAGACATACTCCTCTCCATTTTGGGGAGAAAATTTTAAGGGTTTTAAAGATAATAAATTTCCTTGGCTTGATACAGATCTTATATTGTCAGGTTACCGAAGGAATATGACGTTAATTACCACAACGCAGCAAATTGCAGCTGAAACAACAAAAGCTGTCATGCAACTCCAAGCTCAATATATGAAAGATGTCTTTGAGCAGCTGAGTGAACAGACAAAGAAGAATATTTCGGCTGCCTCTCCTGAAGAAAGAGTGGCTCACCAATCAGAAAAAGCAAAGACAGCTGTGGATCAAGCCATTGAGCATGGACGCAACGTGAACGCCATCATTACTAAATCCAATGAAAAAATCATTGAAAACGTTCAAAAGCGTTTTAAAGAGGGTGTGGATGAATCAGCATCTTTGG
Source organism: Alphaproteobacteria bacterium (assembly GCA_013815465.1). Lineage (GTDB taxonomy): Bacteria > Pseudomonadota > Alphaproteobacteria > UBA9655 > UBA9655 > UBA9655. Next base: position 15,941 of record JACDGE010000035.1, read on the forward strand.
CACGAAAGACAAAGAAATAAATACTGTTAAAGCTTATCGGAGAGACCCCTCAAGAGTTGATGAGGGGTTCTCTATGCGTTTAAGTGGTTGAGGTACAACTCCGTCTCCCTCACACTCCACCTATCTTACATTTATAGTTTAACCTTTTTTTGGAGTTTGTCAAAAAAAAGTGTGCTTGAATTGCCCATTTCACCTAACTTTTTGTAAAGTGGCCACATAAATTTAATTTGAACGCGTTGCCGAAATAAGACGTCCATTACGATCATAAATCACTGTGATACAGAGAGTATCACCCTTCAAAACTTCAACAGGGGTGCCTACAAATTCCCAAATTCCTAAGGTCAAAACATCCATTACCCCATGAGCAACGGCACGGCCTGTGCTTGCTTCTCTGCCAACCTCATATTCATATACTGCAGTGGTTTGCCCATTAGGAGCCGTATTCGCTCTTATTGGCATTCCAAGTTGGAGCTCAACATCTGTGCGGTGCATATCCTTCCTTACAACACTTAAATCTGGATCCTTGTGCCCATTCAACGCCATACCTACTGAACAAGCAGATAATAAAAGCGAGGATAAAACAGCTAAAGAAAAGTTTTGGATTTTTGGAGAAAAATTAAACATATCGACCTCTATACCATTAATAAAAATTAAACTAGTCCTTCTCATTAATCAAAAAAATCAAGCTTGTCAATATCTTTCGTAGCAAATCTTACCGCCTGACCAGGGCTATAGCCTACAAATAAATTCCTGATTACGCACTATACTCAGTATAATTTTGGAGGTATGATAGCTAGGAGATAAACTCTTATTATCAGGAGGCTAGCTATGAAGAGAAATACCATTCAGTTTCAAAGAGGATTGAGTTTTTCGG
>JACDGE010000036.1 GCA_013815465.1 Alphaproteobacteria bacterium
TCACAACCAGCAAGGAGCATGCTAAAAATTGATAAAATTCCAACCGATTTCTTTGATAATCCCACGAGCTTTCCCTGATTCAAAATTATTCTTCGGATTTTAACTAAATTTTAAGAAAAGTAAATAACTTATTAAAGGTATGATTAAAGTTGGTGGACCTCATTCACCCTTTGAAAAAATCATTTTTCCTCTTTCCTAAGGTAAAAATTTCATATAACCTTTTTTACAGCATCAAACATAAAAATAATAAATATGATTCAGCTTAAAAGCTATTTCGTCGCATCCTTTCTCAATGACTTTCAACGGTGGCCTTTATGGATCCCGGTTTTCTTTGGCATAGGGATTTCATTTTACTTTAGCCTTTCCATTGAGCCCTCCCCTGGGTGGGCCTATGGGGGAATTGGGCTTTTTGTGATTTCCTTATTCATCGTTCGACTTACAACCTTCCGTCTTCTACTTTTGGCCATTGGTTTGACTACGCTTGGTTTTTCCAATGCTCTTCTAAGAACCCATTTTTTAAGGACAGAAATGTTACATTATGCTCTACAGCCTCTTCTCTTGGATGGGCAAGTCAGTCGAGTAGAGCTAAAACCCACCCAAAGAGGTATTCTTTATCAGCGAATTTTGCTGACTGATCTTCAAGCAGAAACCGCTGAAAAATTGCCCCAAAAAATCCGTCTTACCTTAAAAGGAAAAAGAGAGCGCCTCTGGCCTGGACAACGCATTCGTGTGCTTGCAAAACTCAGCCCGATTGCGGATCCCTCTGTTCCAGGGGGCTTTGATTTTCGCAGACAAGCCTATTTCAATGGCATTGGAGCCACCGGCTTTGCCCTGTCCATTCCGGAAATTTTATCCACTTCCTCTTCATGGTCCACTGATCTTGAAAAACAGAGAGAGAAGATCACCTCCTTCTTTATCCAGAACATGAGCCCCCCACTTGGCGCTCTTGCGGCGGCCTTAATTACGGGGGATAAATCATCTATCCCTGATACCGTACGAGAAGATTTCATTAACTCGGGCCTTGCCCATATCCTTGCCATATCTGGCCTTCATTTGAGTATTATTGCAGGCGTTATCTTCCTGCTGATAAGGCGCGGCATTGCCCTCATTCCATTCTTGAGCCTTTCCTATAACAGCAAGAAAATTGCAGCTATTGGAACGATCATCATGAGTTTCCTCTATCTCATGCTTTCAGGGTTTGGTGTACCTGCTCAACGGTCGTTTATGATGATTTCGTTGGTGATGGGTGCAATTTTACTAGACCGAACCGCTCTTTCCATGCGGACAGTGGCTTTTGCAGCTTTTTTGGTGCTCCTCATTATACCCGAATCCCTCTTGAGTCCCAGCTTTCAGCTCTCATTTGCAGCGGTAATTTCTCTTATTGCGGGGTATGAAGTATGGAAAAATCCTGTAGCACATTGGGTTGCAGGCGGGAGTTGGCTCCATTCTTTTCTGGTCTACAGTGGAGGTCTGGTCTTTACTTCATTGCTTGCCACGGGGGCCACCCTTCCTTTTACCATTTACCTCTTCCATCGCTTCAGTCTTCACGCGATTGAAGCTAATCTTGTGGCCGTTCCTTTAACCACCCTTGTCATTATGCCTTCTGCTCTTTTAACTTGCCTTTTGACGCCAATTGGTTTAGGCACTTGGCCCCTTTGGGTGCTTGAAAAATCCTTAGGGCTTTTGATCCAGATTGCAGCATTGGTAGGGTCGTGGCCAGGTGCAAATATTGGGGTGGCGCAGCCCCCTCTTTTTTCATTTATTTTGGTTGTGTTGGGTAGCTTGTGGCTATGTCTCTGGCAACAACCCTGGCGCAGATGGGGAGTACTCCCCATTGCTGTAGGTGTCTTCGGGGCAGGGTGGCAAGAGCCACCCCATCTTCTGATCGACGGTTTTGGAAAACTTGTTGGCCTTTACGATGGAAAAACACTTTATGTAAACTCTACACGAAGGGGAAAATTTACGGCCGAAATCTGGAAACAATATTTAGCCGCTCAAGAAATAAAAGGCCTCATCTGTACAGAAGGGGTCTGCAGAACGGCTTATAAAAATATTCCCATTCTTATTTCCCATGATCAGGACAATCAGCCTTGTGAAAAGGGGGCAATTTTAATTCGGCTTGAGCCCAGCCACACACCCTGTACGGAATCATATCTAACTATTGATTGGTACGATTTATGGCGAAAGGGTGGTCATGCCTTATGGCTAGGGCTTACAATGTATCACGTGAAACAGGTGAACACCCTTCAAGGCCATCGTCCCTGGACACGACGAGCTGTCCCGCGAAAGGAACGCCCTAAATGAGCCTTTTTCCATTCTCAGTCACAGGGTCTAGGGTGGCTAAACAGATAGCTCCCTTAGCATCCTCGCAACCGAGCATAAGAAACTGGGATTCAAACCCCGCAATATTCCTGGATCCCAAATTGATAGCCCCTAAAATCTGACGTCCAATGAGGGATTCAGGCGTATAGTGGGTTGTCACTTGAGCCGATGTTTGCATGATTCCGATCTCAGGGCCAAAGTTAGCCCATACTTTGTAAGCAGGCTTTCTTGCTCGATCAAAGGACTCTGCTTTTATAATGGTTCCGGAACGGATGTCGACTTTAGAAAAATCTTCATAAGATATGGTCATGGTATAAGCTTCCTTGTTTAATTAGACTTATTTGATTGGGAGGTTATGGTTACGAACTGAGCGTTAGACGCACGGCCGTTTATAGAGGAAACAAGGATTTTTTGTGAATTTGCTTAGTGTCATGCTTTTAGATTAAGCAAAACTTCTCCGCAAGTCAATGGAGAAATTAGGTATTCGCAACAATTTTACATAAATTTTCTTGACCAAGACCTACTTAAAGGTATACTCTTCATGGGTAGGCCGGGTGGCAGAGTGGTGATGCAGAGGACTGCAAATCCTTTTATACCGGTTCGATTCCGGTCCCGGCCTCCAAAAAAAAGGGCTAGTCGTTGCAAAAAAACTTTGCTATAACGGCTTTACCTTATTATTCCCCGGTAGCTCAGTCGGTAGAGCAAGTGGCTGTTAACCACTGGGTCGGCGGTTCGAGTCCGTCCCGGGGAGCCAGTTAAAACAAAGGTTTCCTTCCCATTATCAAAGAAGTTCTAAAAAGCCCGGTGCCGCACTGGTGCCGCAAATCGTTAGCCACGAATCAACAAGTTTTCTTCGGTTAAGGCGCTTAATAAAAATTTACCTAAGGCTTGTAAAAGTGAACATTTTATCCACCCTGATTTTTACATTGAGAGGGTCGGGGGTTCGAATCCCTCATCGCCCACCAGTCTTTTCAATGGGTTAGGTGGTTTTTGAAGAGTGCCCTTTAGAAACTTCCGGAAGCATCTCTGCAGCAGTTGAGAGAATTTTAAAAACATACACATTCTTCTTTAGAAAAGGCGTTTATTCTATATTTTACGAAGTTTGTTAAGCTTCGCCTGGATCCGGATAAGTGGGGGAGAATTTATGGGGAAGCGGGGCTTGATATTTTCTAGCGCTTGATTAAAGTATTTTTTTGCTTGTATGTTGAATTCTTGAGCATTTTCTGTTTTTCCTATATTAGCTACATGGATTTCTTTCTTTAAATACAAATCTCCGAATATTTCTAGTGGAATATAAATATCTTTAAATTGATTGCTTTTGAATCCTTCAAAAGATTGCTGAAGAAGTATTTCAGCTCTATCTAATTGACCTTCCAATAAATAAACCTGGGCTAATTCTAGTTTACCCAAAGCAATCTTTAAGCTACTTTCCGAATAGCAAGTTTTTTGAATCTCAATCCCTTTCTCAATGAACTCTTTAGCCTTTGTAAAATCAGCCAAATTTCTAAAAGCAATTCCGAGGCCAATGAATAACCAAGCTCTCTTTGGATGATTCAATCCATGGTTTTTTTCATATATTGCTAAGCATTGTTCGAATAAAGCTTTGGCTTGTATATTGTTTCCTAAACTGCTGTGAATACTTGCTAGGTGTCCCAAAATCCAAGCCATGAGAGTTTCATCATCCAAATATTTTTTCTTCGCAATGTCTACGGCTTTATTCATATATTTTTCTGCATTTTTATAATCTTCCATGCACTTATGTAAATTGCCTAAACTGACTAAGACCCATGGAAGATCTTGTTGTTTCTCATCAACGTATTCTTCGTAAATTTTTACGCTCTGCTCAAGAAAACTTTTAGCATTTTTATAGTCACCTAAGTGAAGATATGACACTCCTAAGTAACCTGAGTATCTGGCAATTCGCGCATAGTTTTCTTTTTGGTTTGTGATTAAGCTTAAACTTTCTTTTAAATATTGCTGAGATTTTATCTCTTCTGACAGGTAACTAAAAAGTATCCCTATATTGCCTTTTATAATACATCTTGTATTACAGTCAAATAACTCTTCATTTTGTAAGAAAGCATTAAGATGCCTTAATAAGGTCGTTATCCTAAAAAACTCTTCTTTCGAAAGGATGTTGAAATCAATATAATCATCGAAAAGATATGCTATTTTATTTAATGCAAAACTATTTTTATTTAAATTTAAGAGCCTAATAAGATAAGCTAAGCTAATCATTTGAGTGCTTCTATGTATTGAATACATAGGTTCTGAGTTAGAGGGTAAATTTTTACTCTCAACAAGAGAATATTTTTTTAAGTAATAAATAAAAGTATCTACTATATCTGAATTTTTATAATCATCCAATAGGCTCTTAGGTATATTTTGAGAATCTATAAGGCTGATAAGCAACAAAAGATCAACAAAATTTTTATCTTCTTTTATTACATGTTCTAAGGAATGAGTAATAATGGCGTAACGTGTCTTTATATACTCTCCAGTTTCTTTTAATATAGCTCCCTGAAGGTCTTCTGTTTCTTTTGTATAATGTTTTATATTTTCAAGATACTTAGCGTAAGAAATATTTGTAGAATTTAAATAATAAGCTGCGACCGAAATATCTAATGGAAATGGTGGTATTTGTTCTAAAAACTCTTCTACTGCTTTTGGTTGCGTTCCCGTTATTACCCGTTTCTCTCCATGATTCATGATTTGCATAAAAAAGTTTAGCTTTTGATCAGGACTTAATTCTCCCACTAAAACTGTATCTTCAATATGTTTGTTATTTTGAATATTAATGTTCCGGGTTGTTAGAATAATTTTCCCTCTCCCCCATGAATTAATATTTTGAGGGAAATATTTTTGAATATCTGAAAAATTCTCTACATTATCAAAAATAAGAAACCAAGGACTATGTAATTTTAAATGCTCTTTTACAAAATTAATCAGATTTTCTTTCTTTGCTGATGAATTTTTTGCCCCCAGTAATTCTGTTAAAACCTTTTTGTCTTCTTCAGCTTTAGCAAGTGTATGAGCCAAATTTTCAAAAGATCCATAGAGGCCTTCACTGGTTTCTGCATTCATTTCCCATACAACGTTTGTGTGTTGTTTATGTGCATATTGACGGGCAAGGGTTGTTTTGCCTGATCCCCCAATACCCACAAGTGCAACGGTTTTAATATCCCCTTCTTTGGAAAAGCTTTTGTCAATTTCTTTTAAGAGCTCAGGACGTTCTAAAAAGACAGATTTTGTTGGGAGAGGCAGTTCAGATAAGGCAAGAGGTTGCCGTTGAGTATCATCTGTTAACCGCCAATAAAAACCTATACTAATAAAAGAAATGATAAGAAGAGTTAAGCTAATAATCGATGGCCTTGAAAATATAATGCCTTTGACATTTTCAAGAGAAGGAGGGTTTTCATGATGCGGTTGGGTAAGAGTTTGAGAAGAATATTCGGCGTTCCTTACGTGATCTATTTTTTCATATTTTTCTTTAAAATTAGAAAGGATTAAATCGATTTTAATTTTTGGAAAAATAATTTTTATAACGTCAAAAAAATAAAAATAATAATTCTGCTGCTTCTTTATGTTAATAATTCCAAATCCCTTTAACTCCTTAGCTAGTTCTTTTTTATCTTGCTCACTCATGAGGAGAATTTTATCTTTAGGATATTGATTTTTGATCTGCTGTAATGCGAGAGAACCCTCCTGCCAATGCTGAGAAAGCAGGTAGATCAAGTGGCCGTCCTCCACACCTCTTTCATTAACTATTCTAACCCCTGCAAGCTTGAGATGAGTTTTAAGTAGTAGCATTAGTGGCGATTTGAACGCCTCTTTTTCTCCACTAATCCGCACGTTGATAGAACTTTCCGTACGAATTAGCTTTGAAAGGTCCGTCAAGCCTTTTCTAAAGGCGTGTTCAATTTGTAAATGTAAATAGTGTCTTCGTAAAAAAAGCATATGGTCTGAGAGTTCAAGAAAGTCGATAACTCCTTCACGGGTATTACACTCAAGCTTTAAGGTGATATTTTGGATATAGGTTTCTACAGTTCTAGAGTTAATAGACAGCAAGTAAGCAATTTTGCTTGTTTTTCTACCTCCCAAGAGGCAAGACATCACATCAACTTCACGGCGTGTAAAGGTAATATCCCGAATCGTTGATAAATGTTCTGGGTAAAGATCATCAAGAATAAAAAGTTGTGTTTTTTGCATAAAGCAAACTACCTCTCTCTGTGCATTTGAGCTTCTAAATTTAATGGAAGGCGATCACCTGCCCCCTTAGAAAGATAAAGATATCATTTTTGTTTGTAAAGCTGATCCCTTCTTTTGATTTTTTATCTCCGTAATTTCTACGGAGGTAGCTTAAATCGCTCCCTTGTAACTTATTGTAAAAACACTGCTTTTTCGTTTAAAAAATTTAAAATCTGGATCTGTATGTTCTACGGATACCTCTTTTCTGTCTCTTGTTCTAGGGTCAAAGCAAGAAGTCCAGAGGTTATTTGATTTGATCAAATCCTGAGAGACTTTGAATTTAAACTTAACAAAAGGAATATTAAAATGAAAAATTATCTTTATTTAGCTTCTGTTGTTCTTTCTCTTTCTTTGCTGGATCAATCTGTGCAGGCGATGGACGATGATAATAGATCTCACCATCAATCAAAACAGCAGACAGGAAAACATCAGCAGTCAATAAATCCTTTCGATGCTGAGATTTGTCTAGAGTGTGTAAAGGATCAACCTAGTTACATAAAAATTGGTTATGCACTTTATAAATGGTGGTATGAGGACTCTTCCGTTCCTCAAAAAAAGTAAAGTAACCATTCACGGGCGGGGCAGAAAGCCCCGCTTTATTAGCTAAAATTTTAACATCTTTTGATGCTCCCTCGTAAAATTACTGACGAGACAAACGATGTATAATATCAAAAAAATAAATATATCAAAAACAAAGGAACTTTAAAATGAAAAAACATTTATTGACAGCAGCGTATTTTTTATTTTTATTTTGTTATGGATTTACAATTGGTAAATGTATGATTTTAGATGAAGATCTCGAACTATCCAAAAAACATTCATTAATAAGCGGTTATGATTTTTCTAATTATAAAGAAAAAGCTGCCATAACCGTTGGGATGAGGACAAAATTAGGTTATGAAAGTGGCCACCCTTATCTCGTTTTTGAATATCTAGAAGGAGATAAAATTCTCTTGAAAGGGGTTGATCTTAAAGCTTCTAAAAATGACTCCACTAAAGCTGATAATAAGTTAAGATCTCATGAAGAAGTTTTGGGAAATTTTGTACGTCATAAAGAAAATAATATAATAGTAAATGGAAAATATAAAAAAATTAGAACTTTTATTGTAACAAAAGAAGCTGCTAAAAAAGGCTTAACCTGGGCAGAAACGTCTACTCCAACGTTGGTTATGTTGGGTTCCGTAAAAAATGCCTATTGTGATGATAAGAAGGGGCATTATAATTGTTGTGGATATGTAGATAAAGTTTTAGAATATGCTGGAATAGATCTAGGCAGAAATATTTTTCCAATGACTCCTAATGATATAAAAGAATTAGTTCAAAACTACAGTTCATTTTCATACAAAGTATCCCTTCATTATTTTAGAGATTTTAGAGACTTGCTCAAAGATGCTGAAAAAAAAGAAAACATGAAAAAAGCAGCAGATATAGCTTCGTGGAATAAAACATTGGTTGTGGGTTTAGGAGCAACAGGACTCATAGGACTGGCTTATAGTGCTAGTTATGGATTGATAACGCCCTATCTCAGCAGTCTTGGTTGGATGTAATACATAGAAAATAAAGAAAGAATATATTTTTAAGCGATTTTTTTTACTTAAATTAAAAAAATGAACCTCCTAGGTATAATACTTTGGGGGTTCATTCTTCTATTCTGCTTGAAATTAACCTTACAGGATAATCAAGAAACCACCCCAAACGTTCCCACTGGACCTTCCTGTAAGTACCCCATTTGGACAAGATCTGATAACAACGGATCCAGTTCTTTTGAGCTTCTCACCCTAGAATATCTCAGAATAAAACGACGTTTTAGCGGCTGGCCAGAGCTGGTCGATTGCTTTTGCATCCATGCCAGCAACTCTTCTGCTTTTGACACAGTGGGGAAAGGGTCAAAATTTGACTCCAAAACCATCCCATAAATCCGTCGTGCATGGGACTCGAGATAGCCACAGCATAAGGCGGCCTTTTGCACACAATCAATTGGAATATCTCCCGTAACCAGCCCATCGGCAACATTGATGATATGGAATACCAACGCTAAAGAAGGCATCAGGCTTCTGTACTTAGAGAGGTGTTGAATGAGGATCGGGTGATCCTTCCCTTCCAGCTTTTCTTGAAGCTTTTGGATCCACTCATGAAAGAAGGTTTGAGCGTCTGGTGTAAGGCGGAAATAAGGAATCGTGTATTGGCCCTCATAGAGGGGTTCACTCATGTGAGCTCCATGGTCAGTAAATTTCATAGTGTCTATTGTTTTGCAGAGATGGAAGACACGGTTTTTAGCAAAGGGATTTGGGGCATCATCCACAAGCTTCCATGGCTTTTTGTCCGGATAAGTCAACAGTTGGAACCGCTGCAGCAGCCCATCATTATCCATCTTTGTGATGGCCTTATGAAGGTAGGCCAGGATTTTGTCCGGCTGGGTCGTTCCTAGGATTGACACGCAAATATTGGCCGCATGAACGGTCCCCCGTCCGATACGATCAATGGTGTAGGGCTTGTCTCCGTTCCAGGCCTCAAGGTAAAAGCTGCGGTCCGATTCATGGCCCTTCTTTTCCCATGTTTCAAGAAATCCCATGAGCTCATCTCGGAAGACCAGAACCCCGCCCGGGTTTTGGGAGAGGATCTCCTGCATCTTTTCAACGGTCGTATCGCTGACTTTATAGCGTTTGAGAACAGGCTCAGGAGGACACCGTTTAAGAAGAGTTGTGAGCTTTTCTTGCGTTCGTTTGAGCTCCCCCTCATTGCTTTTCTCGATATGTTCCTTTATTTGGCGCTCTAATGCGTTCTTTCCCTCCACAAAGGTTGTTTTTTCTGCATCAAACTTACTTTTTTGCTCAATATAGGCTTCTTTGGCTTTCAGTTCTAAATATCCAAAGGGAAAGAGGACTTCCGAGCATATAGGGCTTTTTAAGGTTCCAGGGTCTCCTAAAATCCCTCCCCACAGGTTGGGGACAACCATCCAATCATCCTTTTTATTCGGCTTAATTCCACAGCGAGCGCCTATCAAGCTCGCAATCATAATCATAGCTGGGATTGCGACAAAATCGAGAGGGCATTGGCGACGGTAGGCGACGTCCTTTAACCAATTACGCAAGGGTTCGGAAACCATATCAAGCGTAAAAGGAAGGACGGGCAGAAGGGTGCTTTCCACGGGGAGAGGATCTGGAAGTGCATTGTTTTCAATAAGTTGAGCTTGTGCCACCTGCTGTTTAACCACGTCCAATCCCTCCAATATATGCAAGTCGTTGAAATCCGTAGGCTTTGTGTCTGTACTGCTAAATTGAGGAAAAACAACGGAACAGCCATACTTGTGAGAAACCCCTTCTGCTTTTTCTCGTCCTGTGTTGGTTGGGCTCCACCTATCGTCATCCCCTGCAATAATGAGCGGACTTTTAGGATAGACGCGTTTAAGCTCCTCAACAACTGGGTCTAAATTTCCAGCATCAAAGGCAACCACAGTCGCTTGGTTCATCGCCATATGGATGCTAGCCCCTGTCGCATAGCCTTCAGTCACAATAATAGGGTCACCATCTTTGAGATCACCCATATGATGAAAGCAGCCCTTCTTACGACCGCCTGGGAGAAAACATTTCTTGCCCTCTGCTCCTACCCACTGAAGGCTCCAGAGCTTTCCGGCCGCATCCCTTAAAGGAATGATGAGTAATTCTTTGTTATATCGAACACCAAAACCGTCGACTTGTTTACGGACAAGATAAGGAGACTGCCCCGTTTCGGAAAGACCAGCCCATTTGCTCACAACAAGCACTGCCGTTTCTTCCTGTTTACGTAGCCTCTCTTCATCTGCGAGTTGTTGAGCTTTGGCGAGTTGTGCTCGAAGTTTTTCTTTGCCTTGATAAGACAACGATTCCTTATTAGGACTCCACTTTTCATGGATATCCCGACCCCAGTCTCCAAACGCTCCCGCCATGCCATAGAAGACGTACCAGCCATTAGGACGTCCCTTATTCCCTGTGGGAAAGCGATGGATAGCCCCATCACACATGATTGCACCACTAAACACCAGCCCTGCCTGGTGCATAGCATCCCTAAACGCTTCTTCACACTCCCACTGCTTATCAGGCAGGGGAGCGTGAAAAGCTGCAGGAAACGGTCTCTGTTCTTGAGGGAAGGGTTGAACCATTGTCTGCACTTTAGTTATCATTCATTGCATCCGGTTTATTGACCGTCCGCCTATCGATGAATTTTAACAGATCGCTATACCGATATTTGGCAAGTCTCCCCACCTTGACAACGGGAAGACTGTACCGGTTTGTGGATTTCCATGTTGCAAGGGTAATTTCCTTACAACCTAAGAGCTCTGCAGCTTCTTTTCGGGTTAAGAGATTTTCATTACGTTCATTCATAATTTTTTCCTTTTTGTTAGAGTTACCGATGGTGTTTATCCATAAAAACTCGGCATACACCGAAGTCTGTCAGATAAGATCATCATCATGAGGAGAATTATAAACAAAAAATTTATAAATAAAAGTTTGGCATTTAAATTACTACGGTTACTTTTATGAATAAGGTTTCGTATAACTTGGTATAGTTATTGAGAGTTATTGATAGTTATTAAGAGTTATTAAGAGTCCAAACGAGTTTAACCTCGGCAAAAAAATTGCGCAGGTTAGGGGTAAAAACGGTCTATTTTCAGATTTCACGCCTCCCGTATCTCCCAGACCTTGGTCTGTTTTTCAAATTCAGACTCAATCATCTCATTGATCTCCTTGAGCTTACCCTCAAAGGGTTCAAGGGGGAGATCAACCTTATCTAACTGAATCCAATCTGGCAGGGAGAAGAAATTTTCCTGTAAAAACAAACGCTCATTTTTAACATTCATGGTTTGAACAGCTAAAAGCCTTGTCTTTAGCCACTCGGCAATACTCAAAAAGCGTTTGATCTGATCAGGGGTATTTATGGGGCTACTCGTTTTGACCATCTCCATCGCAGTGATGAAGTGACAAATAGGTTTATAGTCTCTAAAGCGCTTACCATAGGCCTTTTCACCGCAAAAATAAGGCTTCTGCGTCCCATTCTTCGTTTTGAGAGGCATATCGCCTAAAATAAGTTGGATGGCTCCCTTAAGGCTTGCCCATGGGGTGTTAAAGCTAGAAACCTCATTGGTTTTAGCAAGACGAAGTAATGTCCAAATCAAATGCTCAAGGCTTTTAAAGAGGTTATCCCTCTCCCTCCTCTGCAATTCTTTATGAATAAGCCAGGAAGGGTAAGCTTTCGTATACTGTAATCTGCAAAAAGTGGTCTCAGGAATGTCGAAAAGAAATCTCATGGCATGAAGCTTATCCCCATTTTCCTTCCGCTCCACAGCAGCATCATAGAAGTCCATATTCAAGGAGAGAACGATCTTTTGCCTCATTTCATCACATGAACAAAGCCATTCACACCCACAATGGGGAGGGTACAGAAGATAGGCTTGGAGGTGGTGAAAGACATCATAGAGCAGGATATCCTGATGATCGCCAAGGTATTCGAGAGGAAAACTTTTATAAATTGTCCGTGTGATCATCGTTTTCTCCCCTGTTCTTCAGCCTCTAACATTTTTTTGAGCTTTTATTTGTCGCATTCTGTCGCATCCTTGTCGCAAACGCAATGCGACACTTTTTGCGTCACAAAGTCCAGCCTTTCTGCGGCATACAGAAGGCTTTTTCCATTTTGTCGCATTTGTCGCACTGTCGCAAACGTTTTTGAGATAGGAAATTTTTTAGGATACTCATTAGAGAAAGAAATTTTATCCATTAAAAAGAGATTATTTAAGAGAATATAATACTTTGTATAAATATATATGATGATATAAATTGTTATATATAAAATACATTTATTTAATAATAAACAATATATAAAAATAAATATATTATATTATTTATAGCACATACTTTAACTAGTGAATAATATATTATATCTATAAATATATTATTACAATGTATTTTGTATATTCTATATATGGCTATTTTTATTTATCAAAAATGATGACGAGAAAATTTGGAGGAGCCTAAAAGTGAACGAGAAAAAACATATTCTAAAAATCGTTGCGACAGTGCGACAAATGCGACAACTTCTCTAAAACCCGCAGAAATCCTAGCTTTTTAGAGGCAAAAAATGTCGCAAAGCGATGCGACAAATTGCGACAAGTTGCGACAGAGGGGACGAGGATTGGGCGGTAGAGGTATAGCTTCCTTCTCATTCTATAAAAAATCTCCTTATCCTACCAATTGAAGCCCCTCAGACAAAGTCTCTGGATTACTATAAAAAAATCCCGGGCGACCTACGTACATGTTCCCAATGACCTGTTCGTCCGTTTCCGCTGTATATAAGGGAAACTATAAACTTCAACAGAAGATTTTAATAATATTGTGGAGTGCAACCCCCCTGCCACTTTTAATCAGCGGGTCGCAGGTTCGAATCCTGCAGCGCCCACCAGTGTTTTCAACGACTTAGGTGGGGTTTCGGAAACTCCAAAAATCTCCGGGTATACACCGGGTCACTACTGTCCGGTCATAAAATCGAATAAATACAATTGACTAGGAATGTTGTCTTGGGTATTTTTGTTGGAAGAATCATCAAGCAATTGATTTAAATGTGTTTTTTCAAAGAGAGTCAGACTCAAAATTTGTAAAATTGTGTAGAGCGATAATTCACTTTTCAAGCGTTTCTTTACAATTGCGACCAGCACATAAACACCAATCGCAATCCAAATTTGTGTTTTGACGGCATTCTCGCTGGTTCCAAAAAAAGCTTTAATCCTCAGATGCTGTTTTATCCACTTGAAAAAAAGCTCTACTTGCCAACGACTTTTGTACAATTTTGCGATCACAAGAGCAGGTAAATCAAAATTATTTGTTAGAAAAATAAGATATTTGTTGTTTTCTTCATCATAGAACTTAATTCGGCGTAACAATTGGGGGTAGTCTTTTCCTGCAAGTGCCCCTCTCAATCGTATCGTTTGGTCACACCTCAAACCTGTTTCTTTGTCTACTGGATGAGAATAGATCCTTTTGAAGCCCACTTTTGTCTTGGCTCGAATCACAAAAAAAGCTTGAGCTTGATGGAGGACATAGAGCCGAGAAAAGTCGAAAAATCCTCGATCCATTATATAGAAACTACCAGCCTCGAAGGGCAGAATATCCAAAACATTAACCTCATGAACTTTGCCATCTGTAATATGGATAAAGGCTGGAATATTGCCTCGTAAATCCAATAGAGTGTGGAGCTTTACTGCACCTAGTGTCTTTTTATATCGTGCCCATGGAAAGAGAGCCAAGCACAGTTCTATCGTTGTCGTATCCAGCGCGTAGACCGTGTTGTTCAGTTCAATACCAAAACTATCTTTGGCATAGAGAGCTCGGGCTGTTTTGATAAGATGAAGAGAAAAATCCCTGTAAATGCGCCAATCTCTTGTTTCGTTAGCATCTGCAAGTGTACTGCGAGCAACGCCGCCTCTAATGCCAAGATGGTAGAGCTTTGTCTTGTGAGCACGCAAGCAAGCTTCGATATCTCGTAGGCTTTCTCGGTAAGTTAGCTGGGCAAAGGCCATGCATAAAAACTGATCAAGATAGGAAAAGCTTACGGGTTTAACCGAGGCCGTATATTGCTTAACACATTTTCGAAAAACCGGTAACTGCAGATGGTCCATCAGCTGTGCGAAAACTAACTTGCCTGTGTTCATAAAAATCCCCTGAATTGCTCAGGAGAAATCAAACCACATTCAAATCGATTTCACCTTAAATATCAATTTAATAATTTTATATCAATGAGTTGTGGCATTCTGAAACGTAGCTCACCGGACAGTAGTGACGCCAGGTATACTTTGGCGGATGCATATTGTGAGATATCTTAGGTCTTTCCCATTTTTGGAGGCACTATTCATTTACAGAGGACTCTAGCACGTGTTCTGTAGTTTTCAAAGTTTACTACTGAACTATCAAAGTTTGCAAACCAAGCCTAGCTATCACTTCCCACATTTAAGATGCCTAAAGATTCCATGCCTTTCTCAGGTGTCCATATCGAAAGGCCCACACTTGACCCTTGGCAGCACAATCAGTTGTGTCACCAACAACCACTGAACCGTCAAAGCTTATACTCCTAGCAAAATAATTCGCTGCCTCCCCATTTAAGGTGCTAAGGTCAGCAAAAGAGGGGATGCAAGGGCCTCTTACAAGAGCCTTATAGCTTTTGGTATTCGAAGGGGTGTCCCTTCATAATAACAAAAGCTCTTTCTGCCTATCTTTTCCAAAGCTCATTATTGTTCATTAACCTCTGCCATCTTTGACTCGTTCCGGCGACAGAGGGGATATGCCATGATTAGATTAGGCCTTCAGCTCCCGTAAAGTCATTGGATCTGAATTAATACAAGCATATAGCAAACCGATCAAAAGTTTGCCTGCAGTCCAATAAATATTCCTCTCCTTGCTCTTGTATTAAATGTCATTGAAATTATTGACTATTTTTATGGATGTGATTTTTCAATTCGAGGCCTATTACGAAAAGTAGAAAGCATGCTTCGCTCTGTGAATTGAGCTTTTTTGCCAAAAGGTCGGTTATCTACAAAAATAAAAGAAATGCAAAAGAAAAAAGATTAACAAAATAAGAAATAAACATAATGTTCTCCTTATATAAATGAATAATTATACAAAAACACTCCTCTCGGATAGAATCCCTTCTCATTTACGGGAGGCTAAAAAATCGCAAAACCCCTACGCCTTCTCAAAGTTATTTAAGCTTACAACATAAAAATATTTTTTACCTTGACAGGCATCTTTGTGCTTCATTAACTTCTCTTAAGTGGCTCAATTAAATTGGCACCGCCACAGATCAATTTACTTGGTGTCCATTGCTGAAGGTAAGCATACTCGCTCCGTTAAGTTTTGGATCACATTCAACTTAGCAACAGTAGCAGAAACTACCTTTAGAGAAGCTCTCTAATGGAGAAATTAATAATGAAAAAAAACTTAAATCTTCTTATCTCCTCAACCTTTCTCACTGCAATCTTTGGGATTTCTCCAAGTGCTTGGAGTATGGAATTACCTGTTGATAACGAAAATGACCCCAAGCACAGGATTAGGCAATCGGGCATCTTGAATGTATCAGGCACCTCCTCTTTTCAAAATGACTCTTATGGTGAGGGTCTTTATTGCCTGGAGCAAGCTGACAAGGATTTATCTCAAAGAAATGGGTTCCTTGATAAAGCTGAGTCACATTTTAAGCGTTCATATGAAATGGGGACAGAAGATGCCCCTCATGCCGCGTACAAGCTCGGGGAATTATATCATGAAAAGCAATGTCTACGAAAATCTATCCGTTATATGACTAAAGCTGCTAAAAAAGGGCACCTTGAGGCATTTCGTTTTCTTGAAAGTTTAGATTCAAACAACGATTTTGCACAATATAAGCTTGGAGTGATGTACGCAAATGGTACAGGAGTTCTCAAGGATGAAAAGAAGGCTGTAGAATTATTTACTCTTGCCGCAGACCAAGACTACGCAAATGCCCAATTTGACCTTGGGGTGATGTATAATAATGGCTATGGAGTTATTAAAGATGAAAAGAAGGCTGTAGAATTGTATACCTTGGCCGCAGACCAAGGTCACTCAAATGCCCAATTTTATCTTGGATGGATGCACGAAAACGGCAGTGGAGTTACTAAAGATGAAAAGAAGGCTGTGGAATTGTATACCTTGGCCGCAGGCCAAGGTCACTCAAATGCCCAATTTGACCTTGGATGGTTGTACGCAAATGGTACAGGAGTTCTCAAAGATGAAAAGAAAGCTGTAGAATTGTATACCTTGGCCGCAAACCAAGGTCACTCAAATGCCCAATTTGACCTTGGGGTGGTGTATAATAATGGCTATGGAGTTATTAAAGATGAAAAAAAGGCTGTAGAATTGTTTACCCTTTCCGCAAACCAAGGTCACGCAGATGCCCAATTTGACCTTGGGGTGATGTATAATAATGGCTATGGAGTTATTAAAGATGAAAAGAAGGCTGTAGAATTGTATACCTTGGCCGCAGACCAAGGTCACTCAAATGCCCAATTTTATCTTGG
>JACDGE010000121.1 GCA_013815465.1 Alphaproteobacteria bacterium
TAGCACAAGAGCGGCAGGGATAATTTCTTTAAATATTTTTTTTTTTGCTTTTCCAATAGGCAATCCTTTGTAAAATTTTTGAATTGAGCTTAAAAATCCAGGGAATCCTAAGAATTCTATTTATTGTTTTAAAGGATAATCATAAAAAAAGAGTTAATGTGAGGAGTCATTTCCCACCCGGCTTTACTAGATAGTGTAGTCAGGAGATAAGAGGTGTGATAATATCTCTTTAAAAAACAGGAGAGAATAATGATTTCACATAGGCGCCACGATATAACGGACAAAGTTGGGGGGTTGCTTGAGCCCCACCTTCCAGGAGGTAAGGGCAGTTGAGGAGGAATAGCTCAAGATAATCGGCAGTTCATCAATGCAGTATTTTGGATTATGAGAACAGGTGCGCCATGGAGAGATCTTCCCCCTGATTATGGTTATTGGAGCAACACTCACCGTCGCTTTATCCGTTGGCGCGATAAAGGGGTTTGGGAGCGGCTTTTGGAAAATTTGATTGATAACCCTGACTATGAGTGGTTGATGATCGATGCGAGCCATTGCAAGGTTCATCCTCATGCGAGTGGTGCGAGAGGTGGCAATCAAGATATGAGTCGCACAAAAGGGGGCTCAACACAAAGCTACATTTGGCCGTGGATGCGCATGGTATGCCGGTCAGGGCTATTATGCAAGCCATTTGCTTTAATCTAAAGCGTATACTTGTACTTTCTCCAGATCATTTAGGAGAAGCTATAGGATAAATCTGTCTTGACAACGCTTTTGGGACCTTTTCTTCAGCAAAAATAATAAAATTGATCGGGACAAAGCTGACTCAATGTTACATTAAGGCGTTTTTAACTTAAGTTTCTCAAATTTAGTCGCTCGCAACAGTCCCATATCCTATCTGAACAGATCATTACACCCAAAGTTTGCATTCAGCACACAGAACATGAAATCTCCCAGGGAAGATTTAATTTTTTCCAAAGGCACGTGCTGGATTTATAGCTATAGTCTTGCAGTCGACTATTGGGCTTATCCGTCTAATGCCATGCTACCCTCTTATAACAGCTCAAATTCAAGTGCTGTTCGGCACCACCTTATTACGCCATCGGCTTTCTTGTGGTTCCAGCTCCCGATAGACACCCTTGCCTTAGCTCGCGTTTCCGAACTCCATAGCCCGCAACAGATTTTGACCATCTAGATCTACACCCATACCTGGTGCGGGTCGCAAGCAGGGTATTAAAACCCGTCCTTGTGATTAAAGGGTTTTCTGCCCTTGAAAACCGGGTGAACTTACCGTGGCAAGCCATGAGGTATAAATCAATCAACAATAAAAAGGTCAGCGGCCGTCAGCAGATGGGAAAAATTACATGCCTCAGGGCATTAACCATGATTTCCATATAAAATTACATAAATAATTAATATTAGAAGCTCAAAAAAATAATAAAGTTCTATACGATTGTTTGATTTCATTTTTATAGCTTTATGCATAACAATCCTAAACTTTATTACTTAACTCATGATCTTAATAGAGAAATCTACGTCTCTTACTACCCTGATCTGCAAAACTTTATAGCAAATCTAAATCTACAAGAAAAATAATCAAGGGTTGGAATTTTGCTAGCCGTGCACCTAAAGAAAGAAGGGCGTTATTTACTTAAAGCTTTTAACTCAGAAATATAACTTGCTTTGTATTCTGATCTTCAAGCTCATGCAGCAATAGAGAATTCCTAAGAAAGAGATGTTTGGGCTCTTCAACCCTATGCGTATTGTGAACGGACAAAGAGGAGGTGCTATAGATAATTTCATAGTTATAAGCTCAGTTCAATTCTGAAGTGTCTTATGAATTTAGCGCCATTATTCAGGCGTATACCGTAGGCTTCATATACACTATAATTGCTATTTTAAGCTTCCTGTAATGCCTAGGGATAGGGTTAATGAACACGGATTTTATTCACACAGAGGGTCTCCTCTCCGTCATTTTTGTCATTTGAAGAGTGCGGCATGATTATTTTATCTTGGCCCATAATGGTGTTAAAAATTTGATGTGTGTGCAAACTTGGCATTTACAAAACAGATATAAACATTTAAGATTTTATTTTAGGATTTTTAGTAGCGTTACACTTGTTAAAGTGTTGTATATAAAAAAATTATAAAAATAATTTTTTTCATATTGAGGGTCTAAAAATCAGTAAAATTTGTATTAACAACCGCCACCTACCTCTTAATCGTAGAGATAAAGTTGCTTTTTACTATGTAAAATGTATGCGCTTTTTTGCAGATGCATTTTTTAAAAATAGATATGGCCATAGAGCTGTCGTTTTAGAAACGGTTGCTGCAATCCCTGGCATGGTAGGAGGGATGTTAATCCATTTGAAATGCTTGAGAAGAATTAAAGATGATGAAGGATGGATAAGACAATTATTAGAGGAGGCTGAAAATGAGCGAATGCACCTTATGACATTTATTCATATTGCTCAACCTAATGCCTTTGAGCGTTTTATTATTATAGTTACTCAATTTTTATTTATTATTTTTTATATTTTACTTTATATTTTTTCACCTTACACAGCACATAGAACGGTTGGTTATTTGGAAGAAGAAGCTGTGATAAGCTATTCTCAATATCTTAGAGAGGTTGAAGAAGGAAGAATCCCTAATGTTAATATACCTTCTATAGCTAAATCCTATTGGGGGTTGGAAAAGAATTCTACACTTATCGATCTCATCCAAGTCATTCGTCAAGACGAATGCAGACATAGAGACAAAAATCATGGCTTCGCTGATATTTTACTGTAATTTTATAAAAATTTACTATTAACAGAAAGAATAACATGGCAAATTTTTTAGTCATTACGGCAAGTAGTAGTATTGGGCCAGCGGTTGTTCATCTACTAAATGAGGCAGGCCACAACATTTTTAAAACAGCCCGGGATAATTCAAAAATTACCCCTGATGCCTATTTAGATGCGACCGATTTTGATGCGGTAGAAGAGATATTTCAAAAAGCGGGAGATTTAGCGGGAGTAGTGAATTGTAGTGGTTCCCTTCTTTTAAAACCATCCCACTTGACAACAAAAGACCAATATCTAAGTGTTATAGATAGCTCGCTCACAACTGCTTTTGCTACTGTTAAGGCAGCTGGAAAGTATATGACTAACGGGGGCTCAGTAGTTCTTATTTCATCAGCTGCTGCAAAGGAAGGATTTGCAAATCATGAGGCTATAGCATCAGCTAAGGCTGGAATTATTGGACTCACCCTTTCAGCAGCAGCTACCTATATAATGCCCCCATAAACTAGACCAGTAGCTAAGTGAGACTTTTTTCTCCATATATAGAGAAGGAGAAAGAAATGACACGAAGAAAACATAGCTCAGGATTTAAGGCGCAAGTGGCTTTAGAGGCAGTTCGCGG
>JACDGE010000122.1 GCA_013815465.1 Alphaproteobacteria bacterium
CTAGCTTTTTGCTCAAGCCTTTTCTGGGTTCGATTAACGAACACATTTACAAAAATATGTAACACACAAACGTGACATACGAGTGTGTAGAAAAAGGAGGACAATATGTTCCATTTTATTGAGCCAGGCGAACACCATCTATACAAAGATCGTATACTAGCTTTTTTGGAAAGAATTTCTGATAACTCAAATCTCTATGATATTTTTGAGGATTGGGATCAAGCAACTTTTCTGCTTGCAAATGATAGAGTCAAGGATATCCGTGGTGGGGCCTTGCTTGTTAAACAAGACAGAGAGATGCTTCATCCCCGTATTCAAGAGCATTTGAGACTTGTGTATCCAACCCTTAAAAATGTGTGGACGGGCATGATTTCTCTGCAAGTCGATGAAGATATCACGGGCCGTGATTTTGAGAGCGCTGTTAAGTTCTTTTATTGCGGTCTCATGGCTGATCTCGTGGCCTTTGGTGTCAAAGAGGGAACTCCCTTTTTATGCGTCACAATGACGCCTGAAGAGTATCGGACAATCGAAATGAATAATTTATGGCCCTATGCGAAAGAGGTACGTGCTGAATTATCAAAAGATGGACTATTCCATGGTGTTTTGACGTTGGTTGATTTGAATAAGGATACCTGGCCCCCCGATGTAGACTTGGAAATGCCAAAATTCCTAAAGTTAAAGCAAAAAAAAGTTACAGTACATTGAGACAAGAGGATATAAAAATGAGTCCATAATAGTTTGAAAAAGATTAAAAAAGGACACCTGTGGTTGTTTTTGCGGACTAACACAGGTGCCCAACCTTGAGCCCCCATAAGGAGCTATGTCAAGAAGTATATCTCGAATATTCAAGAAGTACAACTCTTGATCTGGCCTCTTATGTCTTGGGTTCAAAGATGAACGATTTAACCAAGAAAAGGTACAGATAACATGCTTAAATTTATTGAACCCAGCTCTGATTATTGGTGTGATAGGGAAATAATTGATCCCTTTTTGGCTCTTGTAGAACATCATCATGGCGTGAGTTTTTATTCTGAGCTCGACAAGAGTCCTGCTTTCTTTATTGCAAATAGGGAAACATTGTTTTCCCTCAAGCAGCTCTCTCATGAGGAGACCTATGGGGGGGCTATTCTCTATCGTCAAAAAATACCGCCTGTCTTGGATCTTTTAGATACAGATACGAATCAAGAGAAAGTTATAAAGTTAACGTCTTTATTTCATCCAAAAGGTGACGAGTATTGGACGGCAAGAATTTGTCTTGGTCTTGAAGGCGGGTTATCCGGCGAAGCCATTCTTGAAACCCAGAATAACTGTCATCAATTTTATAAAGACCTTTATCAGGCTTTTTTGAGATTTGGGAAGGCACAAGGAATTGATTATCTAGCCTTTACCTTACGTATTGCTGAAACCTATCGCATGACAACATTTGAGAATTGGCCTCTTCAACTTGGTATAACCGTTGCAAATGCAAACGATGGTTTGATTCATGGACTTTTATCTCTTAAAGGAAAGGGCTTTAAAAGCCGCCAATGCCAGCTTTTGGGGAGCCCCTCATCATGAGACTTCACTTAGAAAACATATCCTCAGAAACGCGTATTGAAGCCTCTGACGTCTCCATTATCCGGAGAGAATTTGTTGACCTCACGGGCAATCATTTTAGTGCTGTTATATTGAACCAATTGTTGTATTGGACCCTGCGTGTTAGAGATTTTGATCTTTTACTCGAAGAGGAACGCCAATTTGAGCCTGACTGCAATGTTGCTCCACGCCACGGTTGGATTTACAAGACAGCTCCTGAACTGAATATTGAGACCATGCTCGGTCTTTCCCCTCCCAGTGTACGCAAGTATCTGAAGGTATTGATCGACCAGGGCTGGATTGATGAGAGAGGCCATCCAAACAAGAAGTGGGATAGGACAACCCAATATCGTGTGAATTTGAGACAACTTCAGGAGGATTTGAGAGCATGCGGGCGCACTCTCCCTGACGTTTATCTGAAGGTCGTGCCCTCTTTTGTGCGAACAAATCCTCCTTTGAGTGGACCCACATCTTTCGAAAAACCTAAGGAAACGCTCAACCAAAGAAATTTTGCTTCGAACCAAAGAATTTTTTGTTCGAACGAAAATCTGGAGGAGCCTTTTATCGAAAATCCTCTGCAACCCAATGAAACACACAACCAAAGAATTTTTGCTTCGAAGATAAGAAATTTTGGTTCGAACGAAAAAATCTTTGCTTCGAAGATAAGAAATTTTGCCTCGAGCCAAAGAAATTTTGCTGCAATACCAGAGAATACAACAGAGATTAAAAACAAAGAGCACACGCAGAGAAAAAGCGCGCGTGAAAATTTTTCTGATTTTGAAAATTTAGAAAATTCTGATTTTGAAAAATCGATTTCGGAAGCGGCCGGGAGCAAGTCCATGGAGGAGTCCGATTTGGATCAATCAGTCTCGAACGGGTCCGTCCCTGACGAGCCTGGTCCAGAAGGGTCCATGGCTGGGGAACCCATCGCTGGGGGGGTTGCTTTGGATAAATCCGTCCCTGATCAATTCGCTCCGGATGAATCCATTGCAGGCAAGTCTGCTCCAGAAAGTTCCGCTTCGAGCATGTCGGCTCCGGATGAATCCATTGTAGACGAGTCTGTTCCGGACGAGTCTGTGACAGACGAATCCGTCGCAGGGGAAATGATAAGCCTCTGGGAGATCCACGTTGTTCAAAAGCTTTTCCCAGAGAATTGGATGGGAGTCATCAAGCTCACAGAGGATCGGAAAGGTCAGCTGGAATCCCTCTTTGCCTTTCATTTCAAAAGCGATATACGGCTTTGGGAGCGGTTTTGCTTACGTGTCAGAGCGTCGTCCTTCATGATGGGAGGAGGCCCTCGCAAATGGAAAGTTGGGCTGGACTGGATTTTGGATGAGGGTAATTTTCATAAAATCCTGGAAGGTAATTACGACAATTCGGATGGTCTTGAGCAGCATGGATCTAATGAATGGAGCGGTCTGGACAATATTCAGCCTAACCCCGCCAGAGACGCAGAAAAAGCAGCCATCCTGGCCTCTATCAAGGATCCTACCTGGAAAGAGTGGTGCACCCAATTGGCTTATGGAGTTCGCTTTAACGAGCGCAAAATGCTGCATGAGCCTCTCTCAATGGCTGACTTGAATCAAATCGCCAATGCACGATTTTTGGAGGTGGAAGACGATCACCTGGTGTGGGTTGGAAGTTCGGACCAAAGCGTTCTGAATAAAATTGATGACCTGCGGCTCAACATTACTTGGATACTTGCCCAACAAAATCTGAACTCGCCAACGTTTCGAACACGCCTGGAGACCTCAACATCTCATCATCAACCCTCTATTGGAGGGGAAACACAAGAAGTATCACCCACAGGTTTGAAT
>JACDGE010000123.1 GCA_013815465.1 Alphaproteobacteria bacterium
AATGATGATCAATGCAATTGAGGAGTCAAGCAACAACAAGCTTTCTGAGTTAGGATCGGCTTCTAATTACGCGGCCACAAAAGCACTCCTTCAACAAAGATCGGCCTATGCAGCAGCCGGTGAAATTGCAGCACGAACGCTCCCTTTGTTTAAGAATGTGATTGAGGCACTAAGTTACGCCTTGTTTATCTTTATTGTGATTTTAGCTTTGCTTCCTAATGGATACCGAAGCGTTCTGACCTACTGTGGGATCTTAGCTTGGACACAACTGTGGGCGCCCCTCTATGCGGTACTCAACTTGATCATGACTCTCTATGGGAAACACGAATCCGTGGGCCATGGGTTGGGAGAGGGGCTCACTCTCTTGAATTCATCGGCCATTATTAATGCAAATGCAGATATGGTGACCTTAGCTGCTTGGCTTTCGGTCAGCATTCCCTTCATATCTTATGGAATCCTCAAACAAGGGGCTGCAGCATTCGTAGGCCTTGCCCAGCATTTAGGATCAGCCATGACGAGTGCAGCCAGTGGGGCAGCAGCTGAGACCGTCTCAGGCAATATCAGCATGGGCAATGTGAGTATGGGGACTCAAGCTTATCAGAACACTTCCGCCTTCCAGCATAATACGAGTCCAACTTATAATGCGTCTCAATTTAAAGCTATGGGAGGATCTGGTGTTGAGCAATCAACCTTTGCGGACGGCACTCAAAGTTTAAATAATCAGGCCCAATCCCAACTCAGCGTGCAGATTATGGGGTCAGAAAATACAAGCTTTGCCACAAATGAGCATCTAAATAGTGCAAAGAGTTTTCTGGAATCCAAAAGTGTGGCAAGTTCTCAAGCTAGTGAGGCAGCCATGCAAGATACGACCAACTTCTTGTCATCTGTAGGCAAAGCCATCTCTTCAGGCGAGGACTTTCATAAATCAATCAGCGCCTCTGACTCCAAGAGCCTTCAAGACTTCAGCTCTTTTGTGAAAGATATTCAACAAAGCACGGGCATGTCGGAAGCCCAAGCTGTGGATGCGGCTATTGTGGTTAGTGGTGGCACTCCCAAGATTCTTGGCTTTGGGATTGAGGCCAAAGGCAGTTTTTCAAGCACAGCTGCTCGCCAAAAAGGAATAACGGACGCTCAGTCTGTTGCAAAAAACACCAATTATTCTCAAAGTTTCGACCAAGTTATGTCAGCGTCTCAAGGTTTTTCGGAATCACAAGCTGGCACGAACAACCAAGAATTGGGCAGAAGTGCTTCCGCCAGCCTCAACCGTGCTCAAAGTTTGAGAGAGGAAGTCTCCATTGCACAGAATCAAGTTGACACCCTTTCCAAAGATATCTCCTCAAGTGAAGGTAAATCCATGAGCGTTAATAAAAATCTGACCCAACCCCTCCTTGAGTTCATTGCCCGTCAACCCGTCAATTCTGGCCCTCATTTAATGGCCCCCACCGGGCAATCTCAAGGAACGATCGGCTATAAAGGAGCACGCCATATTATGGAAGCGAATGGAGGCGATGCAAAGTCTTATTATAAGCGTTTTGAACAGGAAAATCCTCAGTATTCTATTCAAAGCATCAATTCTGGGGAGATAAAAACAGCCCTTTCCTTAAACTTTGAGACAGAGTCTACCAAGCTTAAAGAGAGTTCTGGTGCTGACCTTACTCAGCGCCATGCTCAAAATACGGGCAATATTCTGACTCAAGGTAAACGCGCGGGAGTAGATCCCAACCATACACCTAAAACTATCAAGCAAGAAGTAACTAGTTTCATCGAGAAGACTAACGATAAGAGACTTGAAGGGAAAATTGGAATCAATATTAAAGAACAAGAGCTTCAAAACGCAGTAAAGGCTTCGCAAAGTACAACCTTGGGTGGCACTGCTTCTAAGAATCTACTCAGAAGCGGCTGGGATGGTGCGGCAAGTGTAGTAGAAAGCCTTCATTCTGACAAACCTCAACCGGTGGATAAAACGCCCTATAATTCTCCGCTAAATAGGAAGTAAGCCTGGCATTTGTTAAAACCATCACACAAGGTGGACAAGTTCACATCCACCAACTGCGTATGCTCAAGCAAATCCTGATTGCGGGATCGGTCGTGGCATTTGTTTCTGGAGCTGCGTGTTTTGTGTGGAAGGCTCAAAACTTGCCAAAGCACGACTGGCGAATGTTTTATGAGACCTATTGGGCGAAGTTTATGGTGGCAAGCAATCCTGCCGGAAACCATCCGCGCCTTACCCAAATGTATACGCCCCCGTTTAAGGGCAGGTCATACAAAAGAAGCTGCTTGAGTGTTCTCAACGATCCCATGCTCAAAAAGACAACTCAGCGTATGGAGCTCATCCTTGAGCACATCGCCTACCTTAGCCTTAAATTTGCTACCCTCATGTTTTTAGGCGTTATGGGGCTTTGGTTTTTTATGGGTCGGTCTCACAAAAAGCCTCAGCATCAACGAGGTAATACGCTTGTTCCCTGGCAGAGTTTGAGGGCTGTCGTCAGGGAAACAGATCAAGACTCTGATCTAAAGCTTGCTGGGCTTCCTCTGCTCAAAGATAAGGAGACGTCTCACATTTTGATCACAGGAACCACCGGCTCGGGCAAAACAAACGCCTTCCATCATCTGCTCCCCCAAATTCGGAAAAGGCAGAACCGGGCCATTGTGGTGGATGTGACAGGTGATTATGTGTCTCGCTATTATGATCCAATGACTGACATTATCTTGAATCCTTTGGATACCCGTAGCTTATCCTGGAATCCTTGGGCCGATTGCGAGCTGGATGCTCATTATGATGTGTTGGCTGAGTCCTTTATCCAAACAAAAGAGGGGTCAAAAGATCCCTTTTGGGATAATGCTGCTCGCGCCATTTTCAAAACGGCCCTGCGAAAGTTTGCGTTCAAGGGTCAGAGAAACATAGAAGCAGTCACCACTTTTCTCATGAGCTCCTCGGATAAGGATTTCGAGGATTTCTTTAAAGGCACAGAGGCTGCAACTTACGCTGTAAAAAACAATGAAAAAACAACAAGCTCGATTCGGAGCGTTCTGTCCTCTCAAATCGAAGGTCTGCGTCAGTTAAACTTTTCAGATACAACTTTTTCGATCCGAGATTGGGTAAAGAATGGGGACTCTCCCACGGGTTCCGACAGCTCGGGGGCCACTTCCCAGGAAAATAGGAGTAGTTTACCTCCCCGGGGCTGGCTCTTTATTACGGCCCGAGCCGACCAAAGGCAAACCCTCAAACCCCTCATTTCAGCATGGGTGGATATGGCCATCAATGCCCTCATGGTATTACCCGAAAATTACGACAGGCGGCTTTGGTTTGTGATTGATGAACTTGCCGCCCTCCAAAGACTCCCCCGCCTCCAAATGGGTCTCGCTGAGGCCCGCAAATACGGAG